>SYBH01000061.1 GCA_005787345.1 Actinomycetota bacterium | reverse complement strand
GGCGCAAGCACGCCAATAACGGGCGCATGGGCGTCGGGATTCAAAGGCGCTGGTAAGACGATCGCGGTGCTCGATACCGGCGTGCAGACCGATCATCCATTCTTGATGAACGGGACGGTACAGAAAACCGTTGGTGAAGCATGTTTCGCTTCGAAAGACGGCTATTCAACGACATGCCCCGGCGGAGTAGCCATGAGTGTGAATGAGCCATCGAAAGTTGGGGCCGGCGCGCCGTGTCCGATTGACATCGACGCCCAGGGGCAAAGAGGATGCGATCACGGGACTCACGTTGCCGGAATTGCAGTGGGTGGAAACGGAACTGGGAACTCGGGAATTGCCCCGGAAGCATCGCTGATTTCGGTGCAAGTATTTTCCTATAAGTACGCCACAAATAGCATCACCTCGCAAAGAGTGGACATCGATAATGCGCTCCAGTGGCTCTACAACCGTCGTGCGGATTTTCCCGGACTCACGGCGGTCAATCTCAGTCTTGGCGATGGACTGCTGTACACAGGTTTTTGCAATGTGAGCGAAGCAAGCACCTACAGCAAGGTGCAGCAATTGCTCAATGTCGGAATCGTGACCGTTGTTGCCGCCGGAAATGAATCGCGCACCACTGGGGTGTCGGCGCCGGCATGTCTTTCCAACGTTGTTACCGTGTCGGCGCTCACTGGCGGCTCGGGTTCGGATCAGCGCGCCAGTTATTCGAATATTGGACCACAAGTAAATGTCTTTGCTCCCGGAACGCTGACGTCATCGATCCCCTGCGGCGGCGTTGTGGCTAAGTCGGGAACCTCGATGGCAACACCAGCGGTGTCGGGTTCAATTGCGATCCTTCGGCAGGCGACAGTTGGTTCCACTGTTGCACTGCTTGAAGATTCTGGCGGACCGGTTGCTGGTTATTCGCAACCAAGCGTGAAGCTCAACACTGCGATTATCGGGCTCCCGGGACCAACCGGGCCCGTAAGTGGCGTTGCTTCGGGTTCACAAGTCGCGGTGTCATGGTCGGCAGGATCACCAGGTCCGGGAACGCTCAGTAGTTACAAGGTGACTGCTGCGCCAGGCGGCCAGACGTGCACGACCTCGGGGCTTACGTGCCTCGTCACCGGGCTTGATCCCACAAAGTCGTATGTCTTTACGGTGGTCCCCACCGGAACAAGTGGTGTCGGACCAGGGCGGTCGTCGGCATCAGTTCCTATGCCAAATGTTCCGCCAGTCCCTACCGACTATGTGCCCCTCGTTCCCAAACGTTTTCTCGACACACGTTCGGTTTCACTAGGTGCGAGTACCTTCGACGGAAATGACCTTGGCTGTGGAGCGGTTGGTCAAGGTTTGTCGAATGTGCGCACGCTCGTGGTCGAGGGGCGCGGCGGTGTACCCAGTTCTGGTGTTGATGCGGTTGCAGTAAACGTGACAGTCGTTTCGCCGACGGCTTCGAATTACGTCACGATTTATCCCAACGGCACACCAAAACCCAATGCGTCGAACATCAATTTTGCTGCTGGTCAAACTCTTCCGAATATGGCGATAGTCCGAGTCGGGGTAGACGGAAGAATTGCGATCTACAACGAACAAGGTGCAACGCAGATAGTCATCGACGTCGTGGGCTGGTTTCCTGACGGTTCCGATTACACAGCGACGACCTCGCCTCAGCGGTTGCTTGACACGAGATCGTGTGCGGGGTGCGACACCTTTGATGGGCAGTTCGAAGGGATCGGAGCACTCAGTCAAAATCAAACTTACGGGTTGCTCGTCGCTGGCCGCGGATCGATTCCGACTGTTGGTGGTGTAGGTGCGGTTGTACTCAATGTGACAGTTGTGGCACCAACGGCGTCGAACTATCTGACAGTGTTCCCATCAGGCTCGGCCACACCGAATTCTTCAAATCTGAATTTCACTGCTGGTCAAACGATCGCCAACATGGTGATCGCAAAAGTAGGGGCCGATGGCAAGATCAACCTCTTCAACAACGCAGGTTCAACGCAGGTGTTGGTCGATGTCGTTGGCTACTTCCCCGTGCTTTCCGAATACTCAGCAATCGTTCCCCAACGATTTGTTGATACTCGAAATTGCAGCATCTGCCTGACGGTTGACGGACAGAATCAAGGGATCGGCCCGATTGCACCGGGTGGTTCCTTGACGGTAACGATGGCTGGTCGAGGCAACGTTGCGGCTTCGGCTGGCGCCGTGGCACTCAATGTCACCGTTGTGGGGTCGACCGCAAGCAACTACCTCACTGTGTTCCCTGCCGGAGGCGCAGTCCCGACGGTGTCCAATCTGAATTTTGTTGCGGGTCAGACCGTCCCCAATATGGTGATCGTGAAACTTGGGACTGGCGGAGTGAACACGGGAAAGATCACGCTCTTCAATAATTCCGGGTTCACGCCGGTATTGGTCGATGTGGTTGGATGGTTCCCGAGTTAGGAAACTGATTGCTTCCTAGAGCCAGTAGCCGAAAACATCGATAAGGAAATCGGTGGCGCCTGGGCCGCCAGCAATCACAGTGACTTGTCGAGCATTGTCAAGGGTGAGACTCACCCCATTGGACTGAGTTTGATCGCTAGTTCCCCAGTTGATGGTCGACGCACTCACCGTAGTGACGCCGCCGGGATTAATAGTGAGATATCCCGAGTTGACAGTATTCACGACCGCAACGTTGGCGAAGACCGCAGTTGCATTTGCGGGAATGAAATTCGCGTTCGTGACTGCGCCGGTGTTGATGTTGCGTTGTGCGGCGACGGAAAGTAGTCGTATGCCGCCCGAAGAAATTGGTCCCGGCGACGGTTGCGGACGGCGACTGTCATAGACCCGCCCGGGAGTGACGGGGTGATATGCCCCAGCGGTGGTGGCACCGGAAAGTTGTCGCCAGGTTCCGGGTGTACCGCTCGTAACGCAGTACCAAAGCGCGCCAGCGTTATCGACGACGAGTGCACCTCGGGTGTATGCATTCTGTGTCGATGGCGGAGCTCCGCTGCTTGCAGACTGCATTTGGATTGTCACAGAAGATCCATTGATCGAGATCCCATTTGGACCCGAGAACATTCCGCCATTTCCGCTAACTGTGCCGTCGGCGATGCCGCTCACTCCCGTCGTTCCCGCCGATGTTGCTGTACCTACAACTCCGATTGTTCCGGTTCCGGCAACACCGAACCAGTTGGGATTCGTGGCCGCAATTGCGGCGTCTGCTTGTGACGATGTCGATGCGGTAATCGCAGAGCCAGACACCGAGGTCGCAGCAATACCAGTCCCTGTCGTGGCATCGGCGGTAACTGCGGGATCCCCGGTGAAGTTTCCCGAAGCTGCAGCCGCTGGTCCGGCGCTGGCAATAGTGGCGATGCCGCCAGCGAGCGCGCCTGCCGCCACGACTCCGGCACTGCGCAAGGCGTGACGTCGCGAGATCGCAGTTGCTGGTTGCAGTTCATGGAGTTCGTTGCGCAACTGAGCGATTTCCTGACGCAATGCGTCGAGTTCGTTCTCGGACATGAGTCCACCCCCGGTATGTCGATGGCCCCCCGCCATCTGGTCGGGGATCGTAGAACCGGGGGGCGAGGGAAGGAAAAGGGACTTGCCGTATCGAACACATGTTCGATACGGTGGGCCCATGGGGTCGGAGTCCTATGCAGAACTGCATTGCCATTCTCAGTTCAGTTTCCTCGACGGGGCCAGCACGCCCGAAGCGCTGGCCGCCGAGGCAATACGACTAGAACTCAGCGCGCTCGCCCTTACCGACCACAACGGGTTCTACGGCGTTGTTCGTTTCGCCGAGGCGGCACGTGCGGTCGGATTGCCCACCATCTTCGGTGCTGAACTCACCTTGGGGCGCACGGCACCGCCAGTGGCCGACCCCGACCCAGGCTCAGCAGCTGGTGAATCGCATCTCATCGTTCTTGCCCGTAATCCTCGCGGGTATGCATTGTTGGCGCGGGCGCTGAGCGAAGCGCAGTTGCGGGGCGAAAAGGGCGCACCGCGCGCATCGCTTGCCGAACTGTGCGCGCTTGGTGGCGCAGCGGCACCGGTGGCCGATCGCAATCACTGGTTGGTGCTCACGGGCTGCCGTAAAGGTGCTGTTGCTTCCGCGCTCGAACATCACGGTCCTGCGGCAGCGGCCGATCAACTCGCGTTACTCGTCAATGCCTTTGGTCGCGACAATCTCGCAGTCGAGTTATGGGATCACGGCCATCCGCTTGATTCAGTTCGTAACGACGCGTTAATGCAGATCGCACTGCGCGGCGATGTCGATCTTGTTGCTACTACGAACGCGCATTACGCAACGCCAGCAGAACGTCCACTCGCAACCGCGTTAGCCGCAGTGCGTTCTCGTCGTAGTCTCGACGAAATCGATGGTTGGCTACCGGCAGGTGCTGGTGCGCATCTTCGTTCAGGTTCTGAACAAGCCCGAAGATTTGCTCGTTACCCCGGTGTAGTGGAACGAGCGGGGGAACTGGGTCAGGCCTGCGCGTTCGATTTGAAACTTGTGGCGCCCAACCTTCCACCATTTCCGTGTCCCGATGGGCTCGATGAAATGGGGTATCTACGGCGTCTGACCGAACGCAGTGCCGAACGTCGCTATGGGCCTCGCCATCGTGAACGCGTTGCCGGGGCTTGGGCGCAGATCGATCACGAACTGGCCATCATCGAACAGCTCGGTTTCCCTGGTTACTTCCTGATTGTGTATGACCTTGTCGATTTTTGTCGTCGCAACGATATCTACTGCCAAGGTCGTGGGTCGGCTGCCAACTCTGCGGTGTGTTTCGCGTTAGGTGTTACCAAAGCCGACGCCATCGAGTTGGGTTTGTTATTCGAACGTTTTCTTTCGCCTGAGCGCGATGGTCCGCCCGATATCGACATTGACATCGAATCTGGTCGACGCGAAGAAGTCATTCAGTACGTCTACCAACGTCATGGTCGTCACTACGCCGCACAGGTTGCCAATGTCATTACCTATCGGCCGCGTTCGGCAGTACGCGATATGGCCAGCGCGCTCGGGTATGCGCCCGGTCAGGCCGATGCATGGGCCAAAAATGTCGATCGTTGGGGTTCGCTCATCGCCCAACTCGAAGACAATGCCAACACGGTTACGCCTGAGCCCGATTCCGACGCCATTCCGCAAGCTGTCATTGAGTTGGCTGCACAGATTGAACACGCGCCGCGACATCTCGGTATTCATTCTGGCGGCATGGTGCTCTGTGACCGTCCCATCATCGAGGTGTGTCCCGTCGAGTGGGCTCGTCGCGAGAATCGAAGTGTTTTGCAATGGGATAAGGACGATTGCGCCGCAGCGGGTTTGGTGAAGTTCGATCTTCTCGGTCTCGGCATGCTCACTGCATTGCATAACACCGTCGATGCGGTTGCCGAGGCCTACGGGTTTGCTATCGATATTGCCGAAGTCCCTCAAGACGATGCCGTCTACGACATGTTGTGTGTTGCCGATTCTGTCGGGGTCTTTCAGGTCGAGAGTCGCGCGCAAATGGCTACGCTTCCTCGGCTCAAGCCGCGCAAGTTTTACGACCTTGTGGTTGAGGTTGCACTTATTCGTCCTGGTCCGATTCAAGGCAACTCGGTGCATCCGTATATCCGCCGCCGCAACGGTCTCGAAAACGTCACCTATCTGCATCCGTTGCTTGAACCTTCGTTGGCCAAGACCTTGGGCATTCCGTTGTTTCAAGAACAACTCATGCAAATGGCAATCGATATCGCCGGTTTCAGCCCGGGTGAGGCCGATCAGTTGCGCCAAGCCAGGGGGTCAAAGCGAAGTTCTGAACGTATGGAACGTTTGCGTGGTCGATTGTTTGAAGGCATGGCTGAACGCGGCATCACTGGCGATATCGCTGAACAGATCTTCGACAAACTCGCAGCATTCGCGAACTTCGGCTTTCCCGAAAGCCACTCGGTGTCATTCGCCTATCTGGTCTATTCGAGTTCGTACCTCAAGCGGTACTTTCCCGCAGCGTTTTGTGCTGGTCTGTTGAACGCGCAACCCATGGGCTTCTATTCACCGCACACACTGGTGGCCGATGCTCGGCGCCACGGCGTGGCGGTGCGCACTCCCGATCTCGCAGCGTCGGGCGTGGGCGCCACTCTTGAATGGGTCGAGGGTCGGGCGGCTACAACCGCCGATGTCCCTTTCCCTATCGATGCGTTTCCGGTGGGCGGTGTCGAGGTTCCTCAACCTGCTGTTCGGCTGGGGTTGTCTTCAGTTCGTTCAGTCGGTGACGAACTCGCTGAATGCATCGTGACTGAACGTGAAACAAACGGGCCCTATGCGTCAATGACTGATCTCGCGCAACGCATTGATATCGATCGGACTGCGCTTGAAGCAATGGCAACCGCAGGGGTGTTTTCGAACTGCACTGATCGAAGTGGCACAAACCTCGACCGCCGTCGTGCTCTGTGGGTGGCTGGCGCAGTGGCCGAAACCAGCGCTGACCGACTTCCTGGCATCGTTACCGGGGCCGATGCGCCGTCGCTCCCAGGGCTTTCAGATCGTGAACTCGCAGGTGCTGATCTTTGGGCCACTGGCGTCTCTCCTGACGGGCACCCCACATTGTTTGAACGAGAACATCTCGCGTCGCTCGGTGTGCTCACTGCAGCGGAACTACGTACCGCCCCGACCGATACGCGCGTGTTGGTCGGAGGAGTCGTTACCCATCGCCAACGGCCATCAACCGCACACGGCATCACTTTCGTAAATCTTGAAGACGAAACCGGTCTCATCAACGTGGTGTGTTCTCCTGGGTTATGGAAGCGCTACCGGCGGGTGGCTCGGGGCGCGCCAGCGCTATTGGTACGAGGTCGTCTTGAACGTATCGACGGTGTCATCAACGTGGTGGCCGACAAACTCGAGGTTCTTCCGGTGGTTGGGGGCTACAGATCACGCGACTTTCGTTAATTGTCGAGAGTCCACCGCCAACGAGTGTGTCGGTCGTACTCTTTGCCCGTTAGCAACCCTCTCGAGGAGGAACCGAATGTTCGCCCAAATGATGGACATGCCTGTAACGATGATGTCCACCGATATGTATGCCACAGACGAAATGGCGAATGGACTCAGTCTTGGTCTGCTCATCATCCGTGTTGTCGTTGGTGTCACGCTTGCTACGCATGGTCTGAACAAGATCTTTGGTGGCGGCAAAATTGCTGGCACCGCCGGTTGGTTTGGATCCATGGGCATGAAAATGCCGAAGGCCAACGCCTGGATCGCTGCGCTCACCGAAATCGGCTCAGGTGCACTTCTTGCGCTTGGTTTCCTCACGCCACTTGCTGCGGCGGGCATGGTCGCCATCATGGTGGTCGCACTGATCACCACGCATAGGAAGAACGGCTGGTTCATCTTTAACCCGGGCGGCGGCATTGAATACGTCGTCGTACTAGCTGCTGTTGGTATCGGTCTCGCCTGCACCGGCGCTGGTGAATGGTCCATCGATCATGCTGCCGATATCCACTGGGCAGGCGTTCCCAAGGGGCTCATCATCGTGCTGGTCGCCGGTATCGGTGGCGGCCTGTTGCAGCTCGCAACGTTCTGGCGTCCGAAGTCGGTCGCATCGAACTAATTCTCACCAACCGAGAACGACAAGGGCCCGCAGCACGCGCTGCGGGCCCTTTCGTTTTTCCGGACTTCAAAATGCGAGCAATCAGGGAACGATGACGGCTCGACCCTGCAGTGTTCCGTCAACCATCTTGTTGTAAACGTCACGGGCTTGATCGAGTGCATAGGTCTCGGCGTGAACGCGGAAACCGCCACTGCGTGAAAGCTCAAGCAATTCGCCAAGTTCAGTGATGCTTCCCCAATACGTGCTTTGCACGCTGCATTCGTAGGGGAAGGTGAAGAAACTAAACGGCAACGTGCC
Source organism: Actinomycetota bacterium (assembly GCA_005787345.1). Taxonomy (GTDB): domain Bacteria; phylum Actinomycetota; class Acidimicrobiia; order Acidimicrobiales; family Acidimicrobilacustridaceae; genus Acidimicrobilacustris. The sequence continues at coordinate 33,038 of SYBH01000061.1, read as the reverse complement.
ACCGCCAACGCCTACGACCGTCAGTCGGCCAAGCGGTGCCGCAACTGCAGCAGCAAGAGCAAGCGTGTCGTCATAGCCGCAAATGTCGAGAATGACTTCAGCGCCACGACCACCGGTGATGCCACGGATTTCAGCAGCAGCATCGGGGCCCATCACTACGGTGTGGTCGGCGCCAAGACCAGCAACGACCTTGAGGGCTGACTCGCGCTGATCAACCGAAATAACGGTTGCGGGTGACAGTGCCTTGAGGAATTGCACGGCAAGATGGCCAAGGCCACCAGCACCGATGACCACAACGAATGAACCAGGAACAAGCAGCGGAAGAGCCTGCTTGATCGCGTGATAGGGCGTAAGGCCAGCATCGGTGAGCGGAGCTGCTTCTGCTGGCGCCATATCGCCGAGCGGAACGAGGTAGCGGGCGGCAGGTACAAGGAGGTACTCGGCCATGCCGCCATCGACGCTGAGGCCCGGACCGCTGGCAGAAATGTTCAGGCAGTAGTTCTCCATGCCCTTGCGGCAGTTCGAACACTGACCGCAACCCCATGCGCCATAGACAGCCACGGGGGAACCGATTTCGAGACCGGGAGTCGGCACGGTGGCGGGACCGAATGCTTCGATCCAACCGGCGTTTTCGTGGCCGAGGGTCATGGGCGTTTCGCGAGGGCCGCCAGCGGAGAATTCCATCAGGCTGATATCGCTGTGGCATGCGCCGGCGCCGCCGATGCGAATGAGTACCTGGCCTGGGCCGGGATCGGGCTGAGCGACCTCGTTGAGTGCAGTAGTGACGTCGACCTCGGCCGAACCGCCGAGCAACTGGAATGCCTTCATGGAAACCCCCGGAGACAGAGCAATGTGTGAACAGGTTCTAGCGCACGCTTGCGGTAGTTGCTACGTGTGGGTGATGCCTAGTCTCAGAGCGTGAACACACGTTTCGAAACTGACACCGCTGTCCAACCGCTCGGCAATGGTCGCTATGAGGCGCGCCTTGATACGGGATGGTGGGTCGGTGCCGGACCAAACGGCGGATATCTCAACGCCATCCTCGTGCATGCATGTGAAGCCGAGATCAACGATGCATCACGTACCTGTCGATCGTTCACGACACATTTCTTGTCGCGGGCCTCTGAGGGGCCAGTAGAACTTGAGGTCGTTACGGAACGGTCAGGTCGGTCACTGAGTTCGGTTCGCGTCTCGATGACGCAACAGGGTCGGACAATTGCGATTTCCATCGGAGCCTTTTCAACTGGTCGAGAAGGTCCTTCGTTTAGCGATGTCGTGATGCCTGATATTCCCCGGCCTGAAGATGTTTTTTCGCCAGGGTACGAACCTGCGATTCACGATTTGGCGTTTCCCGAAATGGCGAAGCGTTATGAACAGAAATGGGTCCTTGGTGCGCGCGCCTTCAGTGGTGGTGACCAAGCGCGTATCGGTGGTTGGATCCGTCTGCCCGAGCCACAACAAGTCAATGGTGCAGTACTTGCAGCATTCGCCGATGCATGGATGCCGGCGATGTTTAGTCGTGTGAGTGGACCATGGGGAATTACGACGGTTGATCTGACGGTTCACGTTCGGTCATTGCCGCCGGTTGATCACGATGGCTGGTGTTTCGTTCTCTTTCATTCCACCGCGAGTCTTGATGGTTTCTGTGAAGAAGACGGGATCATTTGGGCGAGCGACGGAACACTCCTTGCCCACACGCGCCAATTGATGGCGTTACTGCCGATGGCTTGAACTCAGCGCGAGTAGGTACCGCTGATAACTGAAGCTGCAGTCGACTTCGCAATTGCGGCATTGACCTCGCCAAGCGTCGAGCTCGTGGTGAGACCTGAAGGCGAGGCCAATGCGTAAAGGGCGAACTCGTAACCGTTTGCTCCTGATGTGGGGCAGGGGCCAGACCAGCGAGGGGTGCCTGAACTATTCGTCATCTGGATCGCACCAGTTGGAACGCCACCCTGCGGTATCGAAACAGTTGCCGGGCCGATGCCTGCGAGAAGCCATAACGTCTGATTGAGATCGCTCTGATTGGACGCGACAAAGACCATTTCTGTGGTGCCGGCAGGAACGCCACTAATGGTAAATGGGGGAGAGGTGTTGACCCCATCGCAGGTGAAGGGCTTAGGCATGGACTGGCCCGTTTTCCAAGCGCTTGTTGTCAGGGTGAATGCCGTCGAGCGGATTTGGGGGCTCACAGAGCTGTTGACGGCGTCGGCGTTGGTGTTTGCCGGAATAGTGGAACCAGCGTTCTTCCGTGCCGGAGCGGTGGCTCCAGGCTTTGGCTCGTCCATGGTTCGGCCGCTGGTTCCGCACGCTGTCAGGGAAATAGCAAGTACAGCAACGGCAAGTGCGGCGAGACCTCGACGACGGGCACTTCGTGTGCGGGGGGTGGATGGGGTCTCACTCATCGGAGGGAGACTATGCGTTTGCGGCTTCGACGCGGTGCCGCCCCTCCCGTTGACCGGTAGCGTGCGGCAATGGCTGACCGCTGTCTGCTCTCGATCCATGCTCATCCCGACGATGAAGCCTCCAAGGGCGCCCCAACTGTCGCGAAGTACAAGACCGAAGGTGTGCGAGCAGTACTTGTCACCTGCACCGGAGGCGAAGAGGGCGACATCCTGAATCCGGCGATGGATCTCCCCGAGGTCAGAGCTGATCTTGCGGCGGTGCGTAAGCGTGAACTTGAAGTTGCATCGGCGCTCATTGGGTATGACGAAGTCGTCTTGCTTGGTTATCGGGATTCGGGGATGCCCGATTCCGAAGCGAATGCTCGTCCCGAAGCGTTCGCAAACGCCGATCTCGATGAAGCAGTTGCTCGGCTCGTTGCAATCATTCGCCGCGAATGTCCGCAAGTAATCCTTACTTACGGAGACGATCAGCAGGGTTACCCCCACCCCGACCATCTGCGTGTTCACGATATTTCATTACCTGCGTTTGAACGTGCGGGCGACCCTTCGTATCGGCCAGATCTTGGCGAACCATTCACGCCGCTCAAGATGTACTACTCGGTATGGTCGCGCGCGCGAGTTGAGGCAACCCACAACAAGTTCGTGGAACTCGGTCTCGAGTCACCCTTCTCCGATGATTGGTTTACGAGACCGAACCAAGACGAACGAGTGACAACATCAATTGACATCGGCCCGTGGTTCGATGTTCGTTTAGAGGCGTTGCTGGCGCATGCGACGCAGGTCGACCCTGAATCAGCCTTTTGGTTTGGGCTTCCCCGCGAGATCGCTCGTTCGGTTCATCCCTTCGAGGACTACATCCTCGCCCATTCTCGAGTGGAGACACACTTGCCTGAGACCGACTTATTCGCAGGGATTCACTAGATGTCGTGGCCTGATTCTCCACCCACCCAACCTCCGGCACAACCGCCGACCGAACCGATTTCTGTTGTCTCTTCACGGCCGGAAATCGCTGAAACATCGCGTACGACGAGTCCTTCCGAGGCAAGGGCGGAGAAACGACCCAGCCGTGTCCGAATGATCATCGGCATCGTGTTGTTGTTCTTTGCCGGCATCTCGGCAATATTCGGATTTACGTCGTTCTGGACGGAACGAGCCATTCTCGACGAAGACACCTGGGTCGCAACAAGTAAAGCGATCGTGAACAACCCAAAGGTTCAAGATGATGTTGCTCGCGCAATCGCGACGCAGATCGTCACGGTTGTGGGCATTGATGATTTAGTTAGTGGAGTGCTCCCCGGTCCCCTCGGCTCGTTATCGGGCACGGTGACCGAGAGGGTGACTGAACTCGTCTCCGTCGCCACCGTGCAGGTCGTGAAGACCGATGCCTTTGTGCGCGTCTGGGAATCGGCGGTTCGAGCCACGCATAGTGAGTTCGTGCGCGCTGTCGATGGAAGCGGTCGATTTGTGAGCATTGATTCCACAGGATTGTCGCTAGACCTCGGATCCTCGCTTGCAGAAATCGACAAGCAACTCGACCAACGAGGTATCGATATCCTCGACAACGTCAATCTTGCGTCGATCGGCCTAAAGATTCCGTTGATTGATGCTCCCGGTCTGGAAAAAATCCAAACTTGGGTGCGCTTACTTCGCACTGGTTCGATTGTGTTTCCTGCGGTAGCAGTGATCGCTGCGGTGGGTGGGTTGCTAGTTGCTCGGCGCCGTTGGTTTGCTGTGATGGCAGGCGCAGTTGGTGTCTTGGTGGGAGCAGGAGTTGTCGCTCTCATCACATCAACCGGCCGAGATCGAGCGATCGAAGAGATCTCGGGCGGTGTACTTGGCGTCGCGTCGGCTGCTGTCATTGTCGATGAAGTGCTTTCGGGACTCGACAGGGCACTGCTCGTTGCCTGTGCGCTCGCGGCCGTTGCCTTTGTCGTGGGCCTGATCGCAGCAATCTTCTCGTCGCGCAGTCGTCCCAATGCTCCGGACGATGTAGCGGCTCCAGCAGCGTGATGGAACTCGTTCCTTGGGGTGCTGATCGCGTCGACGATCTTGTCGATCTGATGTTGCGCGCGGCTGGTGATGAAGACCTGACTCCTGATGAACTCCTCACCGCCTGCCACGAACGTTCAGGGATTGTGATGGCCACCCCCGATGGTGAATCTGTGATCGCCGTAGGCGTCGATCGCGATGTAGACGGCGAACTCATCGCATCGATTCGTCTAATTGCAGTCGGCCCTCGTGTTCAACGCACCGGGCGGGGCGCCGACCTGCTTGATCATGCTGAGCAATGGGCGGCCGAACGAGGGGCACAGCGCATCCATGTCGGCGGCGAGCTTTCGTTCTCGCTGTGGCCGGGAGTTCCCGTCGAGTCGCCGATCGCGGCATTGTGTTCGAAGCGCGGCTACGAAACGCATGAGTTCTGGCAGTCCTACGACGTCGTGACATCGTTTCGGGCGGAACCGCCGGCGGGCATCACTATTCGCCGTGCAGTGCATGACGAAGACGTCACGCGGGTGCTCCTCGCAGCCACTTCGGGTTGGCCTCGGAGCGCCGATGAAATTGCACGTGCACTTGAACACGGCACTTGTCACGTGGCGTTGCGGGGCGATGTCGATCCCGTTGTCGTTGGAATCGCTTGTCATTCGATCACTCGAGCTGGTTGGACTGGTCCGCTGATTGTGGATGAGTCGGCACGTCGTCGCGGCGTTGGTAAAGCATTGCTTGGGCAAATCTGCCGCGACTTGATGATCGCTGAATTTGATCGGGTGATTGTTGCCGATCTGCCTGACGAGGCTGCGCGCTCGTTTATCGAATCGACTGGTGCAGTCGCGTCAACGCGCTATCAGCGAATGTCGAAGCGGCTTTAGAAAGCTGTAGTCAGCCCGCGCGCTGGAGTTCGCGCAGTTCGCGATATCCGATGAGCACAGCACCTGAACGTTCAAGCAACGTGCGAAGTCGCGAGTCGTGACAGACGAGGTGCAGGTCGTCGACTCGTGAGGCCCAATCGGTACCGATAGCGCGAAGTTCGGGCGTGTCGGTGGCGGGATGGACATACATCTCGGTAACGCCAGGACGTAGTTCAAAGACCGCGTTTTCGATCACTCGTCGACTTCCAACACCATTGACGTACAGGAAGTGGTCGGGGGAGATGATCCCTTCTTCGGCGGCGAGGCGACGGAAGGGGAAGCCGATGCTTCGCTCTGTTGAAGCACCTGAAAGTCGAAGCGGCAACGCGAACTCAACAGCGAGGTCAAGGTAGACGTCGAAAAATTCGGGACGAAGTTGGAGAGCGCCCATATGGGAGTCAAGGTGGCTGACATCGAACCCCCACAAGATGGCTCGTTCAATTTGTGCGCGACATTCGCGGCGAACCTCGTCGAGGTCGGCATGGTCCCAGAGGTCGGCAACGGTTCGGGGAAATCCGCCGTCGCCATCGAGTAACGATGGCGCGTGGGTGATTGGTCCCCATCGATAGCGCTCAAACTCCGCATTGAGCGTGAGGTGCACGCCGATGTCTTCGCCACGGAAGTCCGATGCTGCTTCGCGAGCCCATGCGCAAGGCACCATGAGCGTTGCGCTGGTGCAGACGCCTTGTCGAAGTGACTCGTAGGTGCCGGTATTGGCGGCGTGACATAGGCCGAGATCGTCGCTGTTAATGATGACCAATCGGGCATCGGCGGCATAGCCCAAGCGTTCGGCGAGTGTCGTCACGGATGTCACGGTATCGCCCGAGACGGCATCGGCCCTCATGAAGCGGGTTGATCCGGTCCTCCGCAGATGGCCCAAAGCCCCACTGGGGTGGCCTTGGCGGTAGTCATGGCCGCCCGGAGCACGTCAGCATGGGCGGTGTTTGGTGCGATGGAAAGGATGTCGGCGTAGCCGCCGGCGACGAGGTCAAGATTGACGAACAGCCCATCGGAGGCCCGCCAGACATAGGCCAAGAGACGGTTGTACGCATCGTATTTTTCGATGTCGTGTTCGAGTCGGACGATAGTTCCGGTTGGCAGCAGTTCCTCTGTGCGATTGCTGGCCTCGCGCCCAAAGCACTGCACTGGTTTTCGTGGGTCTTTGGTTTCTGGGGTGTCGATGCCGAGTAGGCGGATGCGTTGGCGCTTGTATCCGATGCGCACATCGATGGTGTCTCCATCAATGGTCTCGATGACGGTGGGCTCGGCTGCATACGGCGTTGAACTGTTTCGGGCAACGGTGTTGAGGAGGAGAACAAAGAGCGATAGCGATCCGATAAACAACACCGCACCCAAGAGGCCGATGAGGGCAATGACGCGAGCCGATTGACGTCGACGGGCATTGTGTCGTTCGAGCCTTGAAGGAACTCGTTGTGCGTGATGGACTGTTCGTGTCGTTGTTGCCATGTTTGCCTCGGAGTTGAGGTTGTTCTGGCAGCACACGCGGCGATATCGCGACCATAGAAGATGGAAGCGTGAAGTGGAAGAGCCCCGGCTTCATGCCGAGGCTCTTCGTGAGGAATTGATTCGTATGGCTTGCGACCGAAAATTCGGCTGTAGCTCAGATTCGTTCGATAAGTGTGCCGGTGCCTAGACCGCCGCCACAGCACATCGTGACGATCGCACGCTTGGCGCCTGTGCGCTGCAATTCGTGCACGGCTTTGGTGATGAGGATGGAGCCGGTGCCGCCGAGCGGATGACCGAGGGCAATTGCGCCGCCGTTGGGGTTGACGCGCTCAAGGTCGCCATCGAGTTCGCGGGCCCATGCCAGAACCACTGATGCAAACGCTTCGTTAATTTCGAACAGATCAATGTCGTCGACCGACAAGTTGTTGCGCTCAAGAAGATGCTGAGTGGCATCGATGGGGCCGGTAAGCATGAGTACGGGATCGACGCCTACCAGGCAGGTGTCGACGATACGAGCGATGGGGGTGAGGCCGAGTTCCTTGGCCTTTTCGGGCGTCATGAGAAGGACAGCACCAGCGCCATCGGAAATCTGGGAGGCGTTGCCAGCGGTATGCACGCCGTCTTCGCCGAACACGGGCTTGAGGCCGGAAAGGCTTTCGGCGGTGGTGTCACGAAGGCCTTCGTCGCGAGCAACGTGGTGCGTGGTGCCAGAGGGCTTGCCGTCTTCACCGAGGTCGGGTGCGTCAACCGGAATGATCTGTGTCGCGAAACGGTCTTCGGCCCATGCCCGTGCGCCGCGCTCTTGTGATGACAAACCAAGTGCGTCGGTCTCTTCGCGGGTGATGTTCCACTTCTTAGCGATGCGCTCGGCGCCGTCGAACTGTGAGGTGTACTCGTACTGCGGGAAGTACGACTTCGGAATGGGTGAACCCATGTCAAGACCCTTGGCAACATTCGAGCCGATCGGAACCTTGCTCATGACTTCAACACCGCCAGCAACGGCACTATCGATAACGCCAGCGGCAATGAGGGCGTAGGCGATGTCGAGCGCTTGTTGGCTCGAACCACACTGAGTGTCGACCGTGGTAGCGGCGACTTCAAGGGGAAGGCCCGCAGTGAGCCATGCGGTGCGGGTGATGTTGAACGCCTGCTGGCCGATTTGGCTCACACAACCGCCGACAACCTGGCCAACCTGCGCAGGGTCCATGCCGGTTCGGTCGAACAGCGCCTTGAATGGCACGGCAAGAAGGTCGGCCGAATGCATCGAGGACAATGCCCCATTGCGGCGGCCAACAGGGGTACGGACGGCATCAACAATCACGACTTCACGCATGGGCCGATCCTAGGCCCCGACGCTTGGAGTTGTTGAGGACACAGACGTGGTGGCGCTAGGCCGCCTCTGCGTGATCGCGCAGCTCAAGCGTTGGTGGCTCGGGACTGTGGGAGGCCAAGGCTGCGGCGAGCGCAGCACGGGCCTGGGCAATGCCGGCGAGGGCGAGTTGGCGGGTGGTGTCGTCGATCTGCCAAGAGGCAGGCCCCTCGGGGAGGCGATGAACACCGCTGGTATGGAGGGTGGGTTGCTTCTTCATGGGAGTCAGTGTGCCGAAGGGGTGTGACAGTGGAGGTAAAGAACGGCGGGCCATCTACGCTCCCTGCGGTGGATGCAAAGGAATGGCTGGGACTCCAGCCCACACACAACCCGATGCGTTGGTATCTGCCCGTCACCGAGGGCATTTGCAGCGGTCTGGGGACCCTCTTCGGCGGATGCGGCCTCGGTGCAGCGATCGACGCTCTTGAACGGGTGACCGAACGGCCTGTGGTGTGGGCCTGCGCGCAGTACATCAACTACACAAAGCCGCCCTCGGTGGTCGATCTCGATATTCGGATCGATGCTTCTGGTCGGACCACTACCCAAGCTCGGGTCACTGGTCAGGTTGGCGACACCACGATTTTCATTGTCAACGCGTCACTCGGAAGTCGCGATAGTGCCGAGGAAGGACAGTGGATTACTGCGCCAGATGTGCCGCTTCCGGCCGATTGTCCTCCACGTCAACTTCGATTCGACCCGGGGAACTCCATCTCCAGTCGTCTCGACATGCGCATGGCTATCGATGAGCCTGGCACCGGCCGCACCGCGTTCTGGGTTCGCATGCCCGAGATCCTCGAAGCTTCTGCTGCATCACTTGCGGTGCTGGGCGATTTCGTTCCGATGGGTCTCGGCATGGCCATTACGTCGGAAATCAACTCCAACAGTCTCGACAACACCATTCGTGTGATGAACATCGTGCCCACCAAATGGGTACTTGCTGACGTTCGTATCGAAGCAGTGGCTCGCGGGTTTGGTCACGGGCACATCTATCTGTGGGCCGAAGACGGCACGCTCATGGCAACGGCAAGTCAGTCAGCCATGATCCGTCCTTGGAAGGGGCCCTGATGGAGCCTTATCGCGGTTACGGCATCACTCTTCCGTTTGATCGGGTTCCGTTGCACGCGCAACGTGACCGCATCGCTGAACTCGCCGACCTTGGGTACACCGACGCATGGTCAGCCGAAACCGACGGCACCGACGCGTTTACGCCGCTCGCGCTCACTTCGCAATGGGCGCCGTCGTTGCGCCTTGGTACGGCCATCGTCCCGGTTTTCACTCGTGGTCCTGCAGTAATCGCTCAAAGCGCGTTAGCGATGGCGCAAGCTGCACCCGGCCGCTTCGTGCTGGGTCTCGGAACGTCATCCGATGTCATCGTTGGTCGCTGGAATGGCATTGCCTTCGACGAGCCCTACAAGCGGGTTCGCGACACTGTGCGTTTCATTCGATCTGCATTCACTGGCGAAAAAGTCACCGAGACCTACGACACGTTTTCGATTCGTGGATTCAAACTCAGTGCCGTTCCCGAGCAACGTGTACCCATTCTCATTGCCGCACTACGCGAAGGCATGTTGAACCTCGCTGGCCGTGAAGGCGATGGCGCGATCATTAACTGGTTGTCGGCCGACGATGTTGCTCGTGTTGCGCCGATCGTCAAGGCCCATGGTGAAGACAAAGAAATCGTCGCTCGTATCTTTGTGGTTCCTTCAGAAGACACCGAAACAGTGCGAGCGCAAGCAAAGTTCGCAATTGCTGCGTATCTGAACGTTCCGGTCTACGCCGCGTTCCACGAATGGCTAGGTCGTGGGCCGCAACTGCAAGGAATGTGGGACGCATGGAAGGCGGGCGATCGCGCTGCGGCGCTTGCTGCGATTCCCGATGAGGTCGTTGATCAACTCATCGTGCACGGTTCGTATAAGCAGTGCCGTGCTCATATCCAGCGCTACATCAAAAATGGTGTTACCACGCCCGCGCTCGCAGTCTTGGGCATGGCTGGTGTCGATACAGAAGAGGCAGTGCGGCAGCTCACGCCGCGATAACGGCCTACAGAAGTTTGAGTTGTTCGGTGCGCTCAGCCCATTCGGTGAGCGGCACCCACATGGCGCCACCACGCGGGCCGCGCTCTTTGACCTCAACGGCATCGAGGGGCATGGCTCGCATCGCGCCTTTTGAATCGCAGACGCCAAGACTGCCGTCGGCTTCGCGGCGTGTAACGGTGCCGTCTTTCCAGCGCTCTGTGTCGCGGCGTCGGAATCGAACCGCTGATCCAGGGCTGAGCCCAATCTCGCTCAGACCGTCGGCGGGGAATGGGTCGGTGGCTTCGGCTTTCTTGCCCTTGGGGCGGCGAACGGGGGGCATGGTTAGAACCGGCCTGCGGCGGCGTTGATGGTGTCGGCGATGACGCCCATGCGGTCGGTTCCCCAAGGCATGGGCATCACGACAGGAACGTCGACACCAGCATCGACATAAGACTGCACGGTTGCATGGACATGAGCGGCGTCGCCGAGCACGTCGATGGCGTCGACCATGCGGTCGGACACGGCAGCAAGTGCGGCGTCGCGATCGCCCGCTGCGTGACACTCGCGAACCTGTGCGACTTCGTCGGCGAATCCGGCACGGATGAAATTGTCGGCATAGGCATCGACAACGATGTAGGAGAACAAATCTTTGCGAGCAAGATCGCGGTGTGGCTCGGGATCGGTAACGCCGACGTGTACATAGCCGTACACGGTTGCGTCGCCACCAGAGCGCACTTGCTCAACAGACCATGCAACATGCGAAGCGGGCAAGTAATTGAGTAGCACGCCGTCGGCGAGTTCGCCGGCCAGTTTCAGCATGAGTGGATTGAGTGCCGCAAGGATGATCTTTGGGCGCTTTTCGCCAAGACGCACTCCGAGGCGGAAACCTCTCACTGTGTGAAAATCGCCGGCGAAGTCGACTTTTTCGCCACTGAGGCAGAGTCGGAGGAGTGTGAGTTCTTCGCGCATTTGAGCGAGTGGGCGATCGCCGTACTCGGCACCGTGCCAGCGACGGACAACGGCGGGGGAGGAAATACCGATGCCTAAAAGAATGTCTCTGTCGGGATGCAGTGCCTGGAGCGTGGCCGCGCCCATGGCAGTAACGCCGGGAGTGCGGAGTTGAGTTGCCAGCACGCCTGTGCCGAGGCTGAGAGTGGGTTGAGCGGCGCCGACAGCGGCCAAGGTGGAGAACGCCTCGAGGCCAGTGGTTTCGGCGACCCAGAACGAACCGTAGCCAGCACTGACTGCCCAATCGGCAGCAGTGAACCCGGCGGCAGGGCCGAGCCCGGCGAAGCTGGCGAAGGTGAGTCCCAGTGGGTGGGATGGAGCAGCGCTCATGGCCGATGACGCTAGTGCGGGCCGATGACAGTGCCGAACGGGTGACCTCGGTCAACGAGTGTGGAATCCTTCGCGTAAATCTTCGAATATGACCCACGCGTTGCACACATTGGCCTCTACGATGCCTTAGTAACCGCAGTGGCAAGTGAACTACCGCAACCTTCGGAACCCTCCGAAGCGAGCGAATCTCAACCGCCGGCTACGACAGGAGAAACACATGACTGAAACCCGAGAGATGGACGCACTCACCGAGGCGCTTTCGATCATCGATCGTGCACTGGGCGAAATGCTCCACCGCGAGTTGGTTAGCACCAACGAGGTCGCCGATCTCCTGCTCGACATCCGATCATTGGTTGCTTCCGAGGCTGCTGTTCTCGTTCAGAGTTGAGCATCACCGAGTCCCGTGCTCGGTCGACTCGCCACAGAGTTGTTTTTCAGAGTTGAGAAACGATGCGCGACCTTTGGGTCGCGCATCGTTGCGTTGGGAGCATCAGCGATCGAGGCTGGTGTGCTTGAACTCGTTGAGCGAGGGCCACCCAGCCAGCATTTCGACGATTCGTTCAACTGATCGACGGGCGTCGGCGGCGTCGACAGGAAGTTCCATGAGACGAACGAATGCTGCGTGCTCGTCGGTCATGAACGTGGGGACGCCCCAAACGTCGAGGTCGCGGGCGGCAGCGGTGTGCTCGTCGCGGATTATGGCGAGTGGTGTGCCGGTGGCGATCTCGGCGAAGACCGGGTCGGGGTCGAAGCCATTCGCCTCGAAGAGTGAACGGAGAACGGCTTCGTCGCGCAGTTGTGCGCCTTCGGCGTGGCGAGCCTCGAACAGCGCTCGATGCAGGAGCGGAAAGCGATCTGGGTCGGTGTCGCGCACAACAACGGCGGCCTGAAGGGCGAGGAGGCCGGTGTCATCTTCGGGGTGCTCCCAGATAGGTGCCTCGCCGTCCTCGATGTGTACCTGACCCAGAGAGAACGGTACGAATCGGACGTTCCAGTCCGCGCCATCGGCGATGCCCTCGACGACATGGGCATGAACGATACGGGCGAAGGGGCAGCGGTAGTCCCATGTGATGGCGAATTCAAGAGTCATGGTGATGGCCAATCGTTTGGTTTGCGAGAAGAGGTAGGAGAGTGGCGGCGCTCTTAGCGGCGACGGCGATACAGCGGGAAGACAGCTCGGGCAATGGCGCCGAGTCCGAGCCCGACGGCAAGCCCGCCAGCCACGTCAGACGCGTGATGAATGCGAACATGGATGCGACTCACAGCGACAAGTCCCCCGAGGCCGAAGATTGCAACCTTCGTCGGGGTCGACGATTTCTGGGCCAACAGAACGCCAGCGACCATTGCCGTGCTGGAGTGTCCGCTTGGGAAGCTCGTCGAAAGCGGAATGCGAAGGCGGTGGGGTCGGGGTTCTTGAATGACTGGGCGCTCACGCTTGAACTGCGTCTTGACGATGCCATTGATGATGACGGACTCTGCGGCCAGGATCGCAGTGAGGCGCCAGGCGGCGCGAGCGTCTTCTTCGGACTTGAGGCCACGGAGAAACGCGAGAAGTACCCAGATGAGTCCGAAGTCGCCGAGTTCGGTTAGCGCATAAATGATTCGGTCGGTGGGTTCGGTGCCGCGGAAACGATCGAAGAACTCGTCGACCTTGTGGTCAAAGCGATCGACAGCGCTCAACTGATGAGGCGATTCGTGGTCGTGGTGAGGGAGGGGGAGGTCCGGGTGATCGGCTGCGAACTTTTCGACGGCGGCGTCGATGAAGTTCTCTGGTGGCAGCGATTCAGTCTCGTCGGGTCTCGTCACGGGTGACAATGCTAGGGGAGGACCGAAGCCTCTCGTTCAGGCCTGAGTGAAACCACTGGGACGAACGGGACGTTCCACTCCCTCAAAGGCTTTCCGGGCGTCGTCGGGGTTTCCGCCGAATTCCGGACACCACTGCTGATAGGAGCACCAAGAGCAAAGTTTCGACTTCTTTGGTCGAAAATCCTCGCGCTCGCATGCCGTTTCAATTGCTGACCAGATTGAGGTGACTTTGCGTTCGATTTGGCGGGTTGATTGTTCAGTCGGGGTTGTTTCAACGATGGTTGGTGTGCCGCCGAGATAAATCAATTGCACCTTGCTTGGTCGCTCGCCGTAGATCTGTTCGCAGAGGTAGGCATAGATATGCACGCCGGTGAGGCGCGACTGCTGGTAGCCCTCGGCGGGCGCTTTGCCGGTTTTGTAGTCACTCACGACGAGTTGACCATTTGCATCGCGTTCGAGCCGGTCGATGATGCCGCGCAATGTGACGCTCGAACCGCTTTTTACAGGGAGCTGATGTTCGACATGAAGTTCAAGTCCGATGGGTTCGATGGTGGTGGGATCTTCGACGTCGAAGTATTTGTGCACGAGTACATCGGCATCGCGGAAGAAGGTCACTTGTTCGTCGGGGTTGAGCGCGAGTTCTGCCCACTCGGGATCGGTATCGAGTTCGTTTGACGCAGCGGCAAGGCATGCGATCGCGGCATCGATTGTTCGATCGGCGGGATCAAGCGCAAGCAGTCGCTCAAGCGCAGAGTGCACGAGTGTTCCCTTGACGGTGGCAACGGTTGGAGGCTGCGGAATTTTGTCGATTGCCGAGAAGCGAAAGGACAATGCGCAATCGGTGAAGGACGACACCTTTGACGGCGAAAGCGACGTGGGGAGTTTCAATGCCATGTTTGGCAGGCTACGCAGAGCCAGCGACAGTTGCCGCGATGAGTGTCAGGCCAGCATTGAAAAAGAATCGAGAATCGACGATGCAATGGTTTCGGGGTCCTCGAGTGGCCCGAAGTGAGTCAGTTCGGGAAAGGAGGCAACGGTTCCGTAGGGCAATGCTTCGGTGATCTTTCGCCCGAAGATGGCAGGAACGGCGTTCTCGACTCCCAGAGCGATGGTGACCGGGCAGGAGACCTCGGGCAGTGCAGCGAAAGCGCGGTGCGACATCCCGTGGGCGTAGACCTCGGCCTCGTTCTTTGGGAGGCACTTCAACGAAACAGTGCCGTCTGCGTTTTCGCCAAAGCCGTGGTCGACGTACACCCGCAGGACTTCAGGATGCAACGTGTTGAACGGGGGTTTCGATGCGTAATTGTCGAATGCCTCGTCAAACGAGTTGAAGGTGTCTCGACGTCGGCGAGCGCCGTTCGAAAGCGGGTTGTCGGGGTTGTAGTCAGTGACAAAATCGGTCGGAACCACAACTGGCTCGAAGAGATACAGCGCGCGAAAAGTTCCCGGGCGGGCCTGTTCGGCGAGTAGGAGCGCGGCGGCGCCCTTGGAATGTCCGATACCGAATGGCTTTTCGAGTTCGAGGGCATCGATGACCGAAAGTATGTCGTCGGCAAATCCATACCATTCAAGGGGCCGGTCTTTTGGAACATCAGAGTCTCCATGGGCGCGCATATCGATCGACCACCGGCGGTAACCAAGGAGGTGTGCGGCGAGCGGTTCCCAAACACGACCGTGGAATCCGGTTGCGTGCGCAAGGAGGACAGGAGGTCCCTCGCCACCAAGATCGTGGACCTTGAGTTCGACACCGTCGGTGGAGGGGATTCGCATGCCTCCATCCTGCCTCTACGGTGTAGAAGATGGTGCCGGATTCCTCCGATTTCTCCGCAACTGGCGACGACCAATGGTCCGGCCTCGAAGCACGTGATCCGGTCGACGCCGCAGTGCTTGAAGTGAACCGGGCGTTCTACGAAGCGTTTGAAACCTCAGACTTCAACGCAATGTCTGATCTTTGGGTACATGAGGATCACGCAGTGTGCGTTCACCCCGGGTGGACTGCGTTGCGCGGGTGGGCGTCCATTGCTTCGAGCTGGGCGGCAATGTTCGATGGTCCCCAGAACATCCAGTTCATCGTGACCGATGAACATGTGGTGGTAAGTGGTGACGTCGCATGGGTGTCATGCGACGAAAACCTCTTAACCTTCGGCGCGAGCGCGACGGTGAACGCGCTCAATATTTTTGAACGGGTCCAAGACGGCCAGTGGCGAATGGTGGCGCACCACGGTGCGCCGGTGATGATCGCGTCAGACGAAGAGTTCGACGACGACCTCGACAACTAGGAAGGCCAGGCCCTCAGGCGTTGCCCTTAAGAGTGTGGAGGATCTTCGAGAGTTCCCCGTTGTTGTCATCGGGAACGATGTAACCGTCTTCGTTGCGGATGGTGTCCCAGTTTGCAGCGATGTCTTCGGCCGTGAGGTTCGGATTGAAATAGCCCGGGGTGAGGCCGATAAAGAAACGGGAGATGACGCCGCCGGCGGCAGAGTAGACCTCGCCGCTTACGTCGCAAGCCGATGACGAGAGGTAGGCGACCAGTGGGCTCACAAGTGCTGGGTCCATTGCGTCCATGAGACCGTCGAATAAACCCTCGGTCATGCGGGTTGCAGCGACTGGAGCAACAGCATTGGCCTTCACATTGAACTTGCGACCCTCGATGGCGAGTACGCGGGTGAGGCCAACAAGCCCCATCTTGGCGGCGCCGTAGTTGGCCTGACCGAAGTTGCCGAGAATGCCTGAGTTCGACGAGGTTGAAACGATTCGGCCGTAGCCCTTTTCACGCATGATTTGGTAGGCCGGCTGCGTGACATAGAACGCGCCAAGTAAGTGCACCTGGATGACTGACTCGATCAGTTGTTGATCGAGAGTGTGGAAGGACTTGTCGCGCAGGATGCCCGCGGTGTTCACAACGATGTCGACAGTGCCGAACGCGTCGACTGCAGTCTTGACGATGGCCTTGCCGCCGTCGGGAGTTGCGACCGAATTGGCATCGGCGACAGCTTCGCCACCGAGGTCGAGAATTTCTTGCACGACCGACTGCGCTGGGCCGACCCCACCGCCGTCGCCGCTGACCGATCCGCCGAGATCGTTGACAACAATGCGAGCACCGCGCCGAGCGAGTTCAAGTGCGTGCTGGCGACCAAGGCCACCGCCGGCGCCGGTGATGATCGCTACTTGGCCGTCGAAACCGATGTCAGTCATTGAGTCCATCCTCTCCGCGGCGTGAGCGCGGACTGTGTTGTTCGAACGGAGGGATCGTACTCAGGGCGACTGGCAGGGGACCACATTGGCTCGGGTCCTCCTCCTTCAGGGGTGGGCGAAGCCCGCAGTCGTCGCAGCGGCCGGTAGTTCGGTAGCGTGGCCTCCATGGCCCCGAAGATCAGCACCGAAAAGATGTTCCGCCGTCGACAGAAGATCGCCGCTGCCGTCGACCTGCCCGGCGTTCCGGCGGGCACCTTCGGCAAGGTGTGGTTCGTTTCGGGCGTTACCTGGATCCGCTATCACGTGGCATTCGACAACGACGTGGAAATCGCCAATGTCGATGGCGCACAGATCATCGACCGCAAGGTATGGCTCGCTGAGCAATCGGTTCGTGACCAAGAAGCACTCGACATTGAACGAGCCGCGGCTCGTGAAGTCGCACGTGCTGAGGCACTGGCCAATCTTGCGACTGGTCCTGCTTCGCACTGATCACATTCCAACGTCGCATCGCGGCACTGAAGGGGCGTCACCATGAAGTTCGGTATGCAGATCGACTACGCGGGTGGCTTTGCTGAGTCCGCCGCAAAGGTCGCCGAGTTCGAAAAGGCCGGCCTTGATATCGCGTGGGTTGCCGAGGCTTATGGCTTCGACGCTCCGACCTTTATGGGTTATCTGGCTGCCAAAACCGAATCGATCACGATCGGTGCCGGAATTCTTCCCATCTACACGCGCACGCCAACACTTATGGCGATGACAGCGGCCAGCATGGACACGCTGACCAACGGCCGATTCATTCTTGGTCTCGGAGCTTCGGGCCCGCAGGTCATCGAAGGCTTCCATGGCGTGAAGTACGACGCACCACTTGGACGCACGCGCGAGATCATCGACATCTGTCGACTTGTATGGAAGCGCGAACGGGTGACCTACAACGGCAAGTACTACACGTTGCCATTGCCTGCCGATCAGGGCACCGGTCTTGGTAAGCCACTCAAGATGATTGCCAAGCCGATCCGTGAAGACATCCCCGTATGGATTGCATCGCTTGGTCCCAAGAACGTTGCGATGACAGCAGAGATCGCAGACGGTTGGTTACCGATTTTTTATATGCCTGAACGCGCCCAAGATGTTTGGGGTGCCGACCTTGCCGCCGGAGCAGCAAAGCGTGATCCAAATCTTGGACCTCTTGAGATTTGTGCTGGCGGCCTTGTTGCGATTGGTGATGACATGTCTGAGGTCGCCGAAATGGCACGGCCGATGGTTGCGCTCTACGTAGGCGGCATGGGAGCCAAGGGTCGCAACTTCTATAACGATCTCATGTGCCGTTACGGATACGAAGAAGAAGCCACCAAGATCCAGGATCTCTATCTCGAGGGCAAAAAGGATGAAGCGGCTGCACTCGTTCCGTCAGAGTTCTTGAAACTCACAAACCTTTGTGGTCCTGAAGGATTCGTGCGCGAGCGCATCGAGGCCTACGCCGCTTCTGGCGTGAACGTGCTGAACATCATCCCTGTTGGTGGAAACCCAACAGCAACAATTGAAAAGCTCAAGACCTGGGTGTCGTGAGTTTCAGCGCAGTGCACCGATGCGGTCGATGACCGCTTCAGCTTCGGCCACAATCGACCGAACGAGATCGCCTGCGGGTACGAGTTCGTTGATTGCGCCAACGCCCTGACCGGCTGGCCAGAACTCGCGTGAAGGGTCGACCTCTGTGTTGGGCCCTGCGCCAAGATGATTGGCGCCATCGTTGATGGAGCGAATGAACTGAGCGGGGAAGGGCTCGATGTCGCTCGCGTGTTCTTCCCAATACTGCGTGTAGTCGTTACGAGCGACTCGGCAGGTCTTTCCGGTGAAACCCTTTGAGACGACGGTGTCGTCTTCGGCCATCGAAAGAAGTTTCTCTTTGTACCCGGGAGTTCCCCATGCTTCGGGTGTGGCAATGAAACGCGTTCCCATCCAAACGCCTTCAGCGCCAAGGCTGAGCGCAGCGGCCAGACCGCGACCGTCGAACAGGCCGCCAGCAGCGACAACTGGAACCTTGTCTTCGACGACATCAACGATTTGAGGAACGAGCGCCATCGTGGCGACCGTGCCTGTATGTCCGCCAGCCTCAGTTCCCTGGGCGATGACGAGATCACAACCGGCAGCGACTGCGGCGACTGCGTGTCGAACCTTTCCGCACATGCTCGCGACGAGAACGTTGTTGTCATGGCAGAGGTTGACGACATCACGCGGAACGCCGAGTCCGGCAACAAACACGCGGCCGCCGTTGTCGATGATGGCTTGCACTTGTGCCGGCATATCGCCTGGCGCTGCGGTTAGAAGATCAACGCCGAAAGGTTTGTCTGTTGCGGCGCGAACAAGGTGCATCTGTTCGACCATGCGGTCGAGGTTCATCGTTGACGCCCCCATGCATCCGAAACCACCTGCCTCGCTCACAGCGGCAACAAGTTCGTGATAGCTCACGCCCCCCATGCCCGCGAGCATCACGGGGTGTTCGATTTCGAGAAGGTCAGTCAGCTGAGTTCGCATGACTGCCACGGTACGCCCCCGGGCCGGTGAGCATGCGCCTATGCCAGCGTCGAGGTGTGAGCAAAAGACCGCGTGGGTAATCCTCAAACAGCCATCGGCCAAAATTGCGACGTGTCCACCCGCTCATCCCGGCGATGCGAACGGCACCTCGGGCGCCAAGTGGCCGCCGGAGGATGGCCATGAGACGTTCAGCGAAGCGATGGTCAACGGAGAGTTCAGTCTCAACCGAATGTTCGTAGGCCGAGGCGCACGCTGTCACGTTTGTGGGATTGGAGATGATTGCTTCGGCGGCCCAGCGGCCGGTGAGGAGCGCTTGACCGATTCCTTCACCTGTCATGGGATCGGTTGCCGCCGCCGCGTCGCCAACAAAGAGGGTGCGCTCGCACGTAAGGGCGATGCGATCGACTCGTGCGGGGATGGGCCATGCGCGGTGCGGACTTTCCGGTTCGGCATCGGGACCGAGGAACTCGCGCACATGGGGTCGGGCAAGAAGTTCGCGCCAAAGTGGCCCCATATCGCTGACTTTGTACGAACTGTCGTCCCGCAGAATTCCAAAGCCGATATTCGCAGTTCCGTCGGCAAGGGGGACCGACCACGCATAGCCGGGGAGAAGATCAGGTTCGAACCAAACGATGAGTTCGCTCGAAGCGCGCGGAGAAACGTTTTTGAAGTACTGACGAAACGCGTGCCATTCGCCGCGGTAGCCGGGTTGGGCGATGCCGAGTGCCTTGCGGGTTGGCGACCACATTCCGTCGGCGGCAATGACATAGGAGGAACTAATGGTGTCGCCAGCATCGGTAAGAACCGTTGCTGAGGAATTGTTTTGTGTCATCGAGGAAAGAGCAACGTTCTCGCGAATCTCAATGCCTTCAGATCGAACAAGTTGGACCAGCGCTAGATCGAGGTCTTGTCGGCGGCTCGCCGCTGCATACGTTCCACTGTCTCTCGGCAGCGGAAAGACAACTTCGCGACCGCTGGGCGATCGGACGACGACATCGTCAACGCTGACCCACGAGGGCACAGTCTTTGGGTCGAGACCGAGAGCATCGAGTTCGCGCAGTGCCGAGGTGGTGAGACCGTCGCCACAGATCTTGTCGCGCGGAAATGTTGCTTTGTCGATGACGACAACGGTGTGACCTGCACGAGAGAGTGTGAGTGCAGCAGCGCAACCGGAAGGACCTGCTCCGACCACGAGGACATCGACCTTCGTGTCTCCGGCTGACGCGGAGTCGGTGGTTGAAGGTTCAGTCGGCATTAAGCGAAGGCTAGATGGTGTCTGCTTGTGGCCCGAAGCCGGGGCGCACTTCGCCGGGTTCAATTGGTCGCATCAAGATGTCGAGCGCGAGCCAGATCGTCTTCGAGAAAGGAAAGAACGCGAGGGGAAGTAGTCCCGCTGCAGCAATCGCAGCGATGATGATCACAACAATGGGTGGAGTCGGCCAGAAGGCAAGAAACCCGACCAGAAGCACGATGAGAAGTGCGCCGAAACTCACGATTGTGTTGATGCCGAGATCGCCAGTCCAGTGCCCTTCAATTCGTTCAAACTTCAGATCGCACTTGGGGCAGCGTTCGAGCATCGTGAACCAGCGGCGAAAGAGATGACCCTGCCCACAGACAGGGCAGCGTTTCATGCAACCGCGCACGAAGACTCGTTTGTTTGGTGACATCTTCAGAACCACATATCTGGATCGATATGGGTGATGTCGAGTGGTTCGGTAGGGAGGTTTCCAGAAACAACATCGGGAAGGAACTCGCGTAAACGGCGGGGGAGTACCTGAACATCTGATTGCAAGAGTTCATCCAAACCCCACCAGTGATGGCCGCCGAATGCCATTGCTTCGAAAGCTTCGAGACCGCCGGGTTTGCGAGTGGAGAGATCAATACGGTCGGTCCAAGCGACATGAACGTGCTCATGCTGATCGAATTTCCAGCCCGCAAATGTGAACTTCGAATGTTGGGTCCAGACGCACGGTCCGATTTCGGCTTCGACAATGCCGGTCTCTTCATAGAGCTCACGACGAGCCGCTTCAGCGCTTGTTTCGCCTTGTTCGATTCCGCCGCCGGGGATTTCCCACCATTGGCCCTTCGATGCATCGGCGGGATCGCGAGCTTCGAGAAGAAGGACGTGGCCATGTTGGTCGAGCACCACAACTCGCGCTGCGGTTCGTTTCAGTACCCAGTCAGCCATGGTTCTCCTCCAGCCAGTGAATCCATCGTCCGTGCGGATGCGCAATTGCAAGTGCCGTCGTTGTGCAAACGCCACCGCGCCATGATCGCAGGCTTAGCTGCGTCGGAGTGCCTTCGCCGAGGTAGGTCTCGAACACTTCGGCATCTGCGGGCTCTACCCAACTGGTGAAACGTGGTTCTTCGAACGTGATGAAGTCGAGGTCGCGAGTTGTTCCGAGTTCGTCGATGGTGGCGAGGACTTTTTGTCGTCCTTCGGCGTTGATGTATGCCAGTGCCCAGGTTGCGAAGACGATGAGGTGCTCACTCGTCGGGATCTGTGTGAGTGCCTGACCAAGATCGGTCACTGCATCGCCGGAGATGAGGTGTGGCGGAGACGTTCGTGCAACCTCGAGTGCGGCAGCAAGCCGCTGAGGGCGATCCGCGATCCCAGGCCAGCAGACACAGGCCTGTAACCATCGACGCTCATCTTCGGAGCGAACATCGATGGGGTTGGGGTCGATTCCGCTGCGGGAAATCGGTGTGAACTGGTCGGCGGGGAACGGCGGCAGGTTCGGTCCGCGCACGTCGCAGGTGAGTCGAACACTCGCTTCTTGGGGGCCAGCACAAGCGAGGAGCGTGTCTTCGCGCATGAAGTCAATCCGAAATAGGTCAAAGAACAGATTGAGTCCGGCACTTGGCCCGATCTCAAAAAGCGTGGTTGGTGCAACAACACCGTTTCGGGCGCGTCCGAATGCAAGCGAGAGGATCGAGCTTCTGCCGGCCTCGTTTGTTTGCACCGAGCGAGTGCGCATGTTCGTGACGATGGCTTCGCGTTCTTTGTCGACGAGGTCCATGAATGGCGGGAAGGGATTGCCGGTGGAGTCGCCTCGGTACATCGCGGCAATCTCGCTATAGGGGTTGGCGAGGATACGATCGTGGGTCGCTGCGAAAAACAGAACAGGAATGCGACCGCGGCGGGTGTTGGGGCTCGCCGATGTCAGTACAAATTCCAGAAGTTGCGTGTTCGCAGCGATGGAACGAGCGAGCTGTTCGTAGGTGGGGCTGTAGCCAGCAAAGTCATGATCGGCGAGGAAGACGAAGAGGTCTGAAAGTTCCTCGATGGCGTCTCGTTCGCTCACGAATTCGAGGGTATCGCTCTGGGTCAGGTGTTGGCGATCGAATCGCAGCACAATAGGGAAGTGACCGTGCCTGCCGGAACCCTGATGCGTCGAGCTGCTCGACTCCAGTGTCCTATCTGCGCCCAGCGTGGGTTGTTTCACAATTGGGTTCAGATGGTTCCGGAGTGTCCGCGATGCGGTTTAGTTTTCGGCCGACTTCCGGGGCACTGGCTCGGATCGTGGTTTTTGAATATCTGCCTTGTGCAACTTGTCGTCGTTCTGCTCCTCATCATCAGCGTCGCAGTGACATGGCCCGATCCGCCAATGTGGATCATCGGCGGAGCAACGGCAGCCTCAGCGATCATCGTTCCGTTTTTGTTCTTCCCGTATTCGAGAACGCTCTGGACGGCGATTGATCTTGCGATGCGTCCGCTCGATTATGACGAGGGCGTGGCTCCCGGCTTCGTTCTCGGCGGTGATCAAGCGCAACTTGAATCGGAACGGAAGGCGCAGGAAAACGGGGAGTAACGACGACACCTGAATCGCTCAGCTGGTTGTCGACGGCGTCGCAGGAACTATCTGGACGCTGAAGGTCACCACCTTGTTTTCGGCCTGTGGTGCACCCACTATTTGGTCGTAGCTCAACGAGATTGTCGCGGGGCCAACAGCACGACCCGCAAAAGAAATGATCTGGACGAGCGGCAGGACTGCAGGAAGCGTTGTTTGCGTGGTTGAACTCGTGCTGGGATTCCCCGCACGAACCCCAGTGGTTGTGGTTGTCATTGCGCTCTCGGCCTTGCCTAACAGCTCCGGGTCATCGCTGAAACGGGAGCCGAGTGCGATGAGGCGGGAGTTGTCAATCGGGGCGAGCACCCAGCGCCATCCTGAACCGGGATCGGCCGGAAGCATGATCACAAACTCCTTGCCGATCGTGGTTGTGATCGGGGCGGCCGGGTCCACGTAGGTAGCGATCGCTTCAGGAGGGGCGGCGGTTGTCGTTGTGGCGGAATCATCGGAACCCGCCGAGGATCCACCCGAACAGCCAGCGAGGAGCGCAAAGACGCCGATCGCAAGAACAAGAGTCTGTCGACGGCGGCCGAGGCTGGACCGCCGGACAAGGCGATCGCTTGGGGTTCTGGGGTGAGATCGCATTGTGCTGAGACTACGGCCCGGCGCCGTCGGTCCTCGTTCAACGGGGCTGTCGGCCGCATCTAGAGTCAGATTTCGTGAACTTCGACGAATCTCCAGAAGAAGCAGAACTCCGGGCCGAGATCCGGGCGTTCCTCGATGCAAACGCCACCCTCAAGACCGGTACAGAATCCGATTGGTCTCGAGGACCAGTCGACGATTCTGAAGAAGCCGCCCGTGCCTATATGGAACGTTGTCGTGCATGGCAGAAGGTGCTGTCGGAGAACGGATGGGCTGGCATTACTTGGCCAAAATCGTTCGGTGGTCGCGGCGACAGTGCTGCAGTCTCGGTGATCTTCGGTCAAGAAGCATCGAAGTACGACGTCACTGCTGGGTTCATCGGCGCAGTGCAGTCACTCGTCGGTCCGCCGATCATGCGCCATGGAACTCCTGAACAGCAGCAACGGTTTCTTCCGGGCCTTCTTGACGGTTCGGTGAATTGGTGTCAGTTGTTTTCTGAACCAGGCGCTGGCTCTGATCTCGCAGCACTTTCAACCCGTGCAGTCCGTGACGGTGATTCATTCATTGTCAATGGTCAAAAGGTGTGGAACACCCAAGCGCAATTCGCCGATTGGGGCATCCTCGTTACACGTACCGATCCTGATGCACCGAAGCACAAGGGCGTCACGTTCTTCCTTGTCGACATGGCAACGCCGGGCATCGAGGTTCGTCCGCTTGTGCAGTCAACTGGTCAGGCGCACTTCAACGAGGTCTTCTTCAACGACGTCATCATTCCTGTCGAGAACGTTGTTGGCGAGATCAACGAAGGATGGGCGGTTACCCGCACGGTGCTCAGCAGCGAAGCCGGAATGATTGGTTCCGGCGCCGGCGGTTCAAATGGTTTCGAAGGTGTGCTTGGTCTTGCTCGTAAGTATGGGCGGACTGAGGACCCTGAGATTCGTTTGCGTTTGGCCGACGCGTATGCGCGCGAGCGTATGCTGCAACTTCTTGGACTGCGCATGCAGTCATTCATCCTTAACGGACGTGGAAATCCTCCTGATCCCTCGGTCATGAAGAACTTCATGGTGCAGGCTGCCGAAAAGCGATACGACCTCGCACTTGAACTCGAAGGTCCGGATGGAATGCTCGATAAGACCGATGCACCGCAGAACGGTTTCTGGCAGTCGGTTCACATGGGTCAGTTCGGTTCACGAATCGGTGGAGGTACAACCGAGGTGCACCGCAACATGATCGCTGAACGCGCCCTTGGCCTTCCGCGTGACGTCTCGCCCGACAAAGACCTTCCATGGAAGGACATTCTGAAGGCTTAGCCTCCAGAGTCTGGACGTCAGGTTGCTGCTGCCATTCCGAGGATGCCCATATAGAGAAGGGCGAGTCCAAAGACTGACGCTCCAAGAATCGGACCAAGTCGCCGACTCTGGCCACCAGAGATAAACGCCTTCATCACAGCGACACTTGTTATGTAGATCCCAAGCGTCAGCATGAGAGCGGACTCAACTTCGAGTCCCCAACCGAGGATGACAGCGAGAATTGCCACGATTCCCCAAGCGAGATTCGCGATGCCAACTTCAATTTGGAAGTTGTTGCGGATGCCGTAATCCCAGCCCATCCGGGTGGCGTCGGACCGATGCATGAGGCTGTGGCGTACGAACGAGAGCACACCTACAGCACCAACACTAAGCAGGCACGTCAAACTCAGTTCCGCGGGAGTCTCGCGGACTGTGCCGAAACCGATCGCCAGACCTATGCCGCCGATGAGGTAGGTAATGATCATCACCAAGCGCGATGGTCTTGGGTCAGCACCGTGCTGTCGTGCCGGATCGATTGCGGATTCGTTACCGGTGGTGTCCCCGCCCTGTGTCATGCGAAGGGATGGTACTACCTCGCCCCAAAAGAGGGGCTGATTTGCGTTAGAGCTTCAGAACCTTCTTGGCGTTTTCGCGGAGGAACTTTGGCCAGACCTCGTCTTTGAACGGAACCTTCGGGAGTTCCTCAAAGATGCGGTCATAGCTAAGGCCTGCTGGGAAATAGCCGGCGTACATGACCTTGTCAGCGCCGCGACTATTCGCGTAGTCGACGATGGCCTTCGGATAGTGCTTCGGCGCGAACGCGGAGGTTGAGTAGTACAGGTTCGGCCACTTGAGCATGAGCTTCATGGCGAGTTCGGTCCAAGGCTCGGCACCGTGGCGCATCACAAACGTGAGATCGGGGAAGTCGTACATGACTTCATCGATGAGTTCGACATGCTGCGGTGCGAACGGAACCCGGGGGCCAGGAATGCCGACACAGCAGAAGATGGGAAGGTCAAGTTCCACTGCGAGCGCGTAGAACGGATACATCTTCTTGTCATTCAACGGTGTGCGATAGCCGGCAGGGAATGTGCTGATAGCTCGGAGGTTCACACCGCTTGCATGAACTTCGCGGATCTTTTCGATACCAGGCATGACGTCGGTGGGATCGAATTCGAAGCAGGTGAAGAACCGATCGGGATGATCGGTGAGGGCACGAAGACAATCGGGGTTGTTCGGGTTGTAGCCGAGCATCGCCTTTTCGATGTTGTGACGTTCGAAGTTGTCGATGAGCAGAGCAACTGGATCGACTCCTTCTTCAGTGTCGGGCGGGACGTCTTTGAACATGTACTGCGCAGGAAACCGGAAGTCCTTTGACTCCTGATCGCGCAGATGGGGGGCGAGGAATTTGTAGACCTCTTTGCGGTTGCGGCTTGGCATGCCAACAAAGGTCTCGATGATGTTGATATCGGTGGGGAATCCCATGGGGTCCGTCGCTCCTTGAAGAAGTTGAACGGAGCGAATCTAGGACATGGAACGACACCTCCTGATCGTTCTTATGCGGCGAGAGGGGAATCTTCTGGTGAGAGTCCGCTTCGGACGATGTGGATCCACATTTCAAGCTCAAGTTCGCATGCTCGACGCCGGTAGGACATGGCCAGGATTGGGTCGACTGACGTTGCAAGCCGGCGCAAGGAATCGGCGCGGTAGTGCAAGCGAGAGAGATCGATTTCAGGTGGCTCGGCGACTGGGGACTCGGTCACCGCCGTGGTGGGCAAGATTGAAAGCGTTGTGATTGTCATGTCTGGCTCCTCTGTGCTCTTCGGGCATGACAGGTGATGTCAATGCATCGTGAGGTCTTTCCTGTCTTGTCGGCACGAAACGCCAATGTGTGAGCAACTTTTCCCGGGCCGGTCGAATCGGGTCAGGAAGAAGAAGTGGCATCGGTCTCTGACAGGGCCGATTTCTTGCCAAATCTGTGGCGAAAAACGAAATGGGCTCCAAGGCCAGCCGGCAGCGGCAACCAGTAGGAGGCGATGCGGTAGGCAAGGACGGCCAGGAGTGCCTTCTCGCTAGGAACGCCAGCGAGCACAAGCATCGCAGTGAGTCCGGCTTCGACAAATCCCACGCCACCTGGAGTGATCGGGATCATGCCGAGCACGGCCGCGACCGCGTAGGCAAGCAATACCAAACTCAGACGAGGGTCCACGCCACATGCTTTGAGAGCGCAGACCAACGCGAAGTAATCAAGCAGCCAGTTGCCAACCGCGGCGAGGAGCGCAGTGCGCCATCTGGCGCCGAGGCTGCTCACCATCTGGTCGCGCTGGTGAACGATGCCTTCCACCGTCGGTCCTCCGGATCGGCCACGACGCTTATTGATCCATCCGGCAACCGTTGTAATGGTCCTCGCAAACCAGTGAATTGGTCGATCAAAACGAACGAGTGAAAACGTAAAGCCAAAGAGAACGACCGCGAGAACTGCACCGCCCCATGCGACATGGATCATTCCGCCCGGGATGGGAGCTCCCAGGATTGAAAGAAAAAGAGCAACCATCGGGAGGCAGAGCAGGACGCCATTGGAAATGATTGACGTCGCGGTGAGCGCGGCCCCAGCGGAACCTTTGTCGATTCCAGAGACTGACAACATTCGGAATCCAGTGGCTGCCCCTATAGCTGCGCCTCCCGGAACAACTTTGGCAACTGCATTCGAAGTGAGTTGCGCTGTTGCTGCGACAAACCACGACACGCGCGGAAGTGCGATGCGAGTGAGATCCCAGGCGCACGCGTACGAACCAACCTCACAAAGGAGAATGGCAACGAACCAGTAAATGCTGACTGTTCGAAGTTGTGGGACTTGGTCCCACATATCGAGCAGCCTTGGTGCGAGTCCGTAGAACGCAAACGCCATGACGGCGAGAAAAACAACGCGCCCAAGGATTCGCAGACGCGAGACATGTCGCGCGGGCGTTAACCCTGTTGCCACGTCCGTCGGTGGCGGGAGAAGTTCGTCAGGCGGACTCAGCCGAGGACGCCCTTTTCATGCAGTTCGGCGATCCGTGCCGCGTCGTAGCCGAGGACCTCGCTAAGGATTTCATCGCTGTGCTGACCGCACTCGGGAGCCTTTCGAGGAATCGGAAGTTCGCCTCCGATGATCTTTACCGGGTTCGGCAACATGTCAGCGCCAAGGATTTCTTTGGGAATCCAAGGCATACGGTCCTGGAACTGCGGATCGTCTTGCATGTTGGACGGAGTGTTCACCGGAGCAAGTGGGGTATTCCATTCGCCGCCAAAGTCCATCCACTCTTTCGAACTCTTCGTCTTGAAAATTGTTGTGAGTTCGGCGAGAAGTTCGCGGTTGTTGCGAGCGTGGTCGGCATACTTCGAGCCCGGGAACTTCTCGAAGAGGTCGTCGCGTCCAATGCCCTTGCAGAAGTTCTTCCAGAACTCCTGTTCCGATGCCATGAAGAGGATGTGCCCGTCAGAGGTTTCATACATCTGATAGCGGACACCTTCTTTCATGCCAGCGGTGCCCGGAGCGCGTCGTTCGTAGTTGTCGGCTTTGTTCCCGGTAACTTCTGATTGCGGTCGTTCGTAGGCCTTGAATGACTCGCTGCGGTACCAGTCGAACGCAGCGGCGGCGTCTGACTGCGCGATTTCCATGTAGCAACCTTCGCCGGTGGCGCGGGCTTTGATGATTCCCGCAAGGATGCCCAGGGCGCCGAACATCGGACCGGCGTTGATGCCAATAGAGATATGTGGCGGGATGTAGCAGTAGCCCTCTTCGTCGTAGGCCGGTTCAATAATGCCTGCCCATGTGTCGTAGGCAATTCCATGACTCGGCAGATCGCGGTAGGGCCCGGTCATTCCGTAGCCACTAATCGTCATGAACACGATTTTGGGGTTGATGGCTTTCAGGTCCTCGTAGCCAAGGCCGCGACGAGCGAGCGCGCCAGGGCGCATGGCCTCGACGACAACGTCGGCATCGGCGGCGAGTTCCTTGAATGCTTGGACGCCTTCTTCGGTCCGGAGGTCGAGCACGATTGAACGCTTGCCTCTATTGCAGTGAAGGAAGAGCAAAGACGTGTCTTCGACGATGGGCCAAGTCATCTGACGGCCATAGTCGCCCCCGGGGGCTTCGACCTTGATGACGTCGGCGCCGAGTTCGGCGAGATTGGTAGTGACAGCGGCGGGTCCGAGCATCGAAGCCTCGATAATGCGGACTCCTTTAAGGGGAGCAATTTCAGTCATACCTACCAATCTGTCACGTCGTCAGGGCTCTCGTCACCCTGACGGTGGCAGATGGGGCAAGATGGGAGTGCGGAGGCGCTTGCCACCGATCAATTCATTGTCATCGCTCTGAGAAGGGGACCGTCATGCGAATCGTGGTCGATTTCGATCTGTGTGAAAGCAACGCCGTCTGTATGGGCATCGCCCCAGAGATCTTCGAGGTTCGTGACGACGACTTCCTCTACGTCCTCGACGAGAACCCACCGGAATCCATGCGCGCCAAGATGGAAGAGTCGGTGCAGCGGTGTCCTAAGCAGGCCATCTCCATCGCCGAAGACTGAACCCCGAATGGCGATTTTCGCCGCTCAGTTCATAGTCTGATCCATGGACTCCACCACAGTCATCGTCGGCGCGTCTCTTGCTGGCATCAACGCGGCTCGAACCCTTCGGCTTCAGGGGCACACTGGTTCGATCATCGTTGTTGACGCGGATTCCGAGCGACCCTACGACCGACCACCGTTGTCGAAACAGATACTTACTGGCGAGTGGGAGCCCGAAAAGATTCTCCTGCCGGCGGGCAAGGAAGATCTTGATCTCGAGTTCCGTCTGGGGGTGCGGGCTAAGGCCGTCGACCTCGGTGCACGTCAGATCACGCTTGAAGGCGTAGACGGGGCAGTCGCGAACACAGCTTTCGATTCACTGATCATCGCGAGTGGTGCATCTGCGCGCCGATTACCAGATTCCGCCGGTATCGCAGGGGTTCATGTTGTTCGAACGTTGGCCGACAGTCTTGCGTTGCGAGCGGAACTTGATGCCGGTCCTTCACGAGTCGTTGTGATTGGCGCTGGGTTTATTGGCGCTGAAGTCGCTTCGAGCTGTCGTAAGCGAGGCATTGAGGTCACTCTTGTCGAGGCCATGCCGTTACCGCTCGAGCGGATTCTTGGCACCGAGATGGGGAAAGTTTGTGCACAGGTGCATATCGAAAACGGTGTCGACCTTCGACTCGGCGTTGGCGTTCTACAACTTGAAACCGAAACTGTTGATGGTGTTGAGAAGGTCATCGGAGTTGCACTGACTGATGGAACAACTGTCGCAACCGAAATCGTCGTCGTCGGTATCGGTGTCACTCTGAACATCGACTGGCTTGAAGGTTCGGGGCTCACGCTCGACGATGGCGTTGTTTGTGACAACACACTCCTCGCTGCTCCCGGCGTTGTCGCTGCAGGCGATATCGCTCGATACCCGAGCGCTCGGTTCGGGCGCATGCTTCGCGTCGAACACTGGGAAACCGCTATTGCCGGTGGTGAAGCCGCAGCCCGACGGCTGCTGGCTGAGGCCAGTGGCGAAACTCCAGTTGCGTTTGATCCGATCCCGTGGTTCTGGAGTGATCAATACGACCGCAAAATTCAGCTTGCTGGTCGTCCGATGCCGTCAGATACGTGTGTTGTCGTCCATGGAAGTACCGACGAGTTCCGTTTTGTCGCGCTCTACGGCGATGGTGATCGTCTCACCGGCGTGCTCGGCATGAATCGCCCCCGACACGTCGTCCAGCTTCGAGCACTCTTTGAAGAAGGCGCATCATTCTCAGAAGCTTGTGAACGAGCGGCAACTCTCTGATGAGTGACGGCGCTGCAAGCGAGGAACTTGTCGATGAGCTTGATGAGGTGGGCACTGTTGTTGGAACAGTGACTCGTGCCGAGATGCGCTCGAACAATCTCCTTCACAGGTCTGTTTTCGTGGTTGTTCGCAACGATGCTGATGAGTTACTTGTTCACCAGCGGGCATCGTGGAAAGACCTCTGGCCCGACGCTTGGGATATTTCGGTCAGTGGCGTTGTTGCTGCCGGTGAAGCTTGGGAGTTGGCGGCTACTCGGGAATTAGCAGAAGAACTAGGCATTTCTGCCGAACTCGCGTATCTCGGCGAAGGATCGTTTGCCGATGATGACGTCCGCGAAGTTGCGCGGATTTACCAAGCACGCACCGAGGGTCCATTCGAATTTGCGGATAACGAAATTTCCGAAGCGCTATGGGTTCCGATGGAAAGCGTCCGCGAATGGCTCGTTGGCCGTTCGGTGTGCCCAGACAGCATGGCCCTCGTTCTGCCACGGCTTGATGCGCCGTGAGTCACCGGTGACTGCACTCGCTTTTCTTCTTCTTTCGCTGACGGCCGTGGTGGCTGTCAGCGACTGGCTTGCGGTTGCAAACAATTACCGGGTAGCGGAGTACCTTCTCAAACCGCTTGTGATGGTTTTCCTCATCGCAGTCGCAATGTCGATCGATCCTTCATCTGATTTTGCAAGAGCGATGTTGGTGATCGGGCTTGTGCTGTCGATGATCGGCGATATTGCCCTGATGCTCCCGAAAGACTGGTTCATTGCCGGTCTCGGAGCGTTTCTAGTCGCGCATGTTTTCTATGTGATCGCGTTGTTGTCGCTTGGTATTTCGCTCACGGGATTTGTCACCGGTGTCGTCCTGATGACGGTGGTAGCGGTCGTGCTTGGCCGGCGGATCGTTCAAGGGGCAGCGAGAGTCGATAGGGCGATGGCAGGTCCAGTCGCTGCGTACATGTCGGTCATTTCGCTGATGGTCGCTGCGGCAATTGGAACCGGACAATTCTTCGCCATAACTGGGGCTCTGCTCTTCGGTGCAAGTGATGCGGTGTTGGGTTGGACTCGGTTCCTGAACGGTTTCCCCCGCAGCCGAATAATCGTGATGGTCACCTATCACCTCGGCCAAGCCGGGTTGGTTCTCGCGGTTCTTTGACCGACCAGTTGCGATACTGCCCCGTAGGCTTCGACTATGTCGTGGTCAGTGGGACTCATCATTTTTGTCGTCATCATCGTGTTTCTGGTTCTGCTGGCGGTCTATGACCTCGTGCAGCGAAAGCATGCAGTCCTCAGGAACTTCCCTGTTATCGGACACTTGCGCTACATCCTTGAGGCAGTTGGTCCTGAACTTCGTCAGTACATCGTCACAGACAACAATCAAGAACGTCCTTTCAGTCGCGACGATCGCCGGTGGGTGTATTCAACAGCCAAACAGCAGAACGCCTATTTTGGTTTCGGCACGGACAACGATCTTGATCAATCGCGTAACTACACGATCATCAAGCAGTCGATGTTTCCGCTCGACGGTCCAGCCGATGCTCCTGCACATCCCGATCCGTCGCGGGCATTGCCGTGCGCCAAAGTTCTCGGGGCTTCACACGGTCGGCGACATTCGTTTCGTCCTGCATCAATTGTCAATATCTCCGGGATGAGTTTCGGATCGTTGAGCGGTGCAGCAATTGAGGCGCTCGACCGAGGCTGTGCAATGGCCGGGGCGTTGCATACGACCGGCGAAGGTGGCATCACTCCGCATCATCTGCACGGCGCCGATCTCGTTTGGCAGATTGGTACTGGCTATTTCGGTTGCCGAAACGAAGACGGTACTTTCAATCTTGCGCGCGCTATCGAACAAGTGCAGGCGGCACCGATTCGGGCAATTGAAATCAAGCTCAGTCAGGGAGCGAAGCCTGGTCTCGGAGGGTTACTTCCCGCGAACAAAGTCACTCCTGAGATTGCGGCAATTCGCGGAATCCCAGTTGGCGTTGCCTGTAAAAGCCCGGCAGCCCACACGGCATTTACCGATGTCGACAGTCTCATCTCGTTTGTTGAAGAGTTGGCCGAGGTGACTGGAGTACCCGTAGGGATCAAGTCGGCCGTGGGTCAAAGCGAGTTTTGGACTGAGCTTGCGACGAAGATGGCGGCGACAGGTCGCGGTCCTGACTTCATCACGATCGACGGGGGAGAAGGTGGCACCGGAGCAGCGCCGTTGGCCTTCACCGATCACGTTGCTCTTCCGTTCCGTTGGGGGTTTACCCGGGTCTACCGGGCCTTCGCGGAAGCGGGGATCACAGACGACATTGTTTTTATTGGCTCTGGGAAACTGGGTATGCCCGAAGCGGCGTTTAGCGCGATCGCGCTTGGCTGCGACATGGTGAACGTCGGCCGGACGGCGCTTTTCGCCATTGGTTGTATTCAATCGCAGCGCTGCCACACCGATCGCTGTCCGACAGGGGTG
>SYBH01000060.1 GCA_005787345.1 Actinomycetota bacterium | reverse complement strand
GTGAGGTGAGACCATCGATGGTGATGTCGCCGTTGACGAACTCAAATGTCGCGGTGATAGAGCCGGCAGGTTCGTCGCCAGCTGCGGTCGCGGCAGCAACACTTTGGATGATGTTGAGGTTGCCCGCAAGAAATGTGCGAGCGACAAACAAACCGCCAACACCGGCCAAACCGGTAATGACGCTTCGGCGAGAAAGCGGTTTGGTGTTGATCGTCTCTCGGGTGGAGAGTTCGTCATTCGAGGTCGCGTTGCTGTCTTCGGGAACAGGGGAAACCGAATCAGAACGTTCCATAGCGTGTGGGTCTCCACCCTGATCTCGAACTGCGCAAGAACGAGATGTTCTGAATCTAGTCGGGCTGTGAAGAACGGGTTGGGCTATCGGAATTGATGCGCGGTGATGGGGCGGTCGCGACCGGTTCGAAGTCGTGCTGAATGTCGGAGTCGCCCGATCGGCCCGGCCACGCCATGGTTGCCGAGGCCACTGCGGGAAGAGTTTCGAGCACTCGCAGTTTGGATCCGTGGCGCATCGGGAACCAATCGATGCCGTTTTGGATGCCGTCGCGTTCGACAAGATCAAGGAGAGTTCGGGCCCCGGTCTTGGTGACGAGATAAGCGAATGTGCCGCCGAGGAAGTCGGCCCACACCATTGGCCGCCAGCGGTCGCGAGGTGCAAGGTCGGTGCGGTCGGGGGCGGTGTCCAAATGGAGCGACCCCAGGAACGCGAGATCGAAATCGGTCGCCTCGGGGAGCTGTCCGAGAGCGTCGACTAGTTCGTTCCGAAGGTGCGGAACGAAGGTGGCGTCGTCCTCGACGACTAGCATCATGTCGTCGTCGCCGTCTGCGATTTGTTGCCACAAGTTCATGTGGCTGAGCGCGCATCCGATGATCCCTCGACGAAAATTGAAATCGTTGTTGCGGAAGAGATGCTCGATTTCAGGAGTCTTCACGAGATAGCGGCCTTCGGTGCCCTCAACGCGCAGAAACTTTGTTGCGGTTCCAGCATCGGCTGATGCAGAAAGTCGTTCAGTGAAATCAGCCCAGCGATCAGGACGCCGCTCGAGATTGATGACGCGGATGGGGAGCTTGTCGAACCGCTTCAGGCCGGTGAGGACGCGTTCAATCGTTGGGAAGAGCTGGTACTCATCAAGTATCCGTTGCTTTTCGCGTCGGATGGCGTCGATGCGTTGACTCCACAGATCGTTAGCGATTGCATGTTCAATGATGCGCTGAGCCTCGGTGGGATCTTCGAGCGGAAGCCGGACGAACACATCGGGATCAACGAGTTGCTCAAGGTTGGGACAACCCCAATAGAAACAGAGACATTCGGAGAGGATCGCGTCAAAGAACTTTTCGGTGACGTAGTTGTGCTCCGAGAAATTTTCGACGGCGATTGTGTAGCGATAGGGAAAGAGTCCCTTGCTCTTATCCCACTCCGGTAGTTCACCCTTGTGATTGGGAACACCGTCGATTGCGCCGCGGCCAAACACATCAATATCGACGCCGTTCGAAGCAAGGTGTTGCACAAACCCGATGCGAAGTTTGTGTCCTGGATCAAATGCTTTATTCGACACCACCACCGAAAGATCGCGAGTCTTTTCAATGGTTGACGGGGTGTTGTGGCCGCCACCGAGTTCGGCCCATGTCGAACCAAGATGCCACTCGGCGACGTTGGGGAAACGAGCGTGGGTGCGGACATGCAACAACTCATCGGGGTTTGGATCTGACCACTTTCCCCATGTGGCAACTCCGGCTAACGGTTCCATGTGCAGCACAATCGATCGGTCAAGCTGCACGTCGTTGTGGGCTGGGTGATTCAGGATGACAGTGACGTCGGCATCGGGATCGTCGGTGAGGTGAATGCCATTCCACTTGTCATCACCTTTGGTCTGTTGGGAAAAATGATTGGCGAGGTTTGTCGGGTACTGCCAGAAGCTGACGAGGCGAACTGTGGTCGTCTCGTTCTCGGGGAGCAGGCGACCAAATTGTGCTTCACCGTTGAGTTCGTACGCGTTCGGCCTGCGATTGGGGCCAGTTTCCGATGTGAGCGTTCCAATGTTGACGTTGCAAATGGTGTCGAAGAATGCGCTGCGCAGTCCGGCGGCGGTGAATCGCTTTGCAAACTCAAGCTCAAAGTGAATTGGTTCGGTGCTGAACGCGCCAATCTCGTTGATGGCCGAGGTTCGCATCATTGAGGGCCGAAACGAAAAGTTCGGCCACCAAGAATTACTAGGACGGTTTTTGCCGACGTCGCGGTTGAAGATTTCGAAAGCTTCGGTTCCGGGCTCAGCATGGATGTGCACTCGGTAGGGCTGTTTGCCGCGTGCAGTCGTGCGTAGCTCGCCACCGGGAATATTTCGTTCGCTAGCGAGCTCGGCATAATTCCGATTGAACAACACCTGCCCAATTGATGGGTCATCTTCAAGGATCGCAATTGCACGGCTGACGTAGTTGTCGGGAGCAAAAAACTCCCAGTCATCTTCAAGATGAATCCAATAGGGCGAAGAAACCTCAGCGCGAAGCATTTCCATACTGCGCGCGTGACCCTTATTGGTGTTGTCCTTCCAAATGAATTCAAAGAATGGATACCGCTCGGCCATTGCGGCGCGGTCTTCGTCGCTGGAACCATCGTCGATGCAGATCCATCGATCAATCGCATCGACATCGGTGCAATTGTGCAGAAATGAATCCATTGATCGATCGAAGAGATCGCGACGCCGACAGGTGGTAATCGTGAGCGTGACGTTGGGATCAACCGCAGGGGATTCGAAGCGACCGGTCAGCCTGGCAATGACATCAAGCGGACGTGGGCGGTGCTCAGTCAGAAGGTAGGGGAGGCAGAAATCTCGATTGGAAAGCACCCGATCACGTTGATCGAGTGGAAGCTTCGAATCGTTGAGCAATTTGGTGCACTCGTCGAAACTCTCTTGGTAGTTGCCGATGTAATAGGCGGCCATCGAACGCTCATCAGCGGCTTGCCAATTGTGGGCGTCAGCGGACACAAAGAGAAGATCGTCTTCGGGGAACGAGATTTCACTGGCGCGCGTTGCGAAGAGGTGCGCGAGTTGCCATTCGCTGGTTGATCGATAGTGACGAGCGATTTCTACGAGAGGTTCCGCGCGAGTTGGTCGTGTGTTCCATGCATCGAGATAGGCGGTGAGCACTCGATCCCACGCCGTACCCATGCGTTGAAGAGCACGAGCACGTTGCAAATGGGAATAGAAGACCTCTTCGTTCCAGCCGCCCATTTGGGTTCGCCGCGAATAGAGGTCGTAGGCCTCGTGTGCGTCGCCAGCGTCCATGCGGCTTTGAGCCAAGTAAAAAACGGTCCGAGCATTCTCGGGATCGCGCTCGAGTTCGTCGCGCAATACCGCGCTATCGCGTTCGTACTTGTCTTCTGCGAAATTGCGTCCGCCGAGTCGCCGTGACTCAAGGTGGTACTCGCCGCCGAGTCGCTCGATAGGTCCGCACGGTTCGGTACAAACCGCGTATTCATGCAGGACGCCGCGATATTCCCAGGGCCGTTCGAGTTTGAACAATTGTGTTCGCCAGTAAGTGAAGCTCGTGCCGATGCGCATCATGTACGCGTCAGCGTCAAGCGCATCGAAGTCAGGTTCGCCAACAAGAAGATCGTCGGCGTCCATCATGAACGCGTAGTCCGCGGTGCCACGACTGAGATGCAGAGCTTCAGTGCGATTGTGGGCGAAGTCCACCCATTGGCGTTCGTGGAGTTCTCCGGGCATTCCAGCGTCGGCAAAGTACGAACGGATGAGATCCTGAGTGCCGTCGGTGGATCCGGTGTCGACAATGCACCACGAATCAATGAAGGCACGGACCGAGTCGAAGGCCTCGGTAACAACGTGGGCCTCGTCCTTGACGATCATGACAAGGGCAATGGTGGCGCGCGGGGGTTCAGCAGAGGTTGCCCTGATTTCGGCCTCACCGGTCATGGGGCGACGTTAGCGGCGACGGCGCCCAGCGTTCTTGGGCAAACGCCCGATGTGTGGCTCAATAGAGAGGTATG
The DNA here is from genome assembly GCA_005787345.1 of Actinomycetota bacterium. Classification (GTDB taxonomy): domain Bacteria; phylum Actinomycetota; class Acidimicrobiia; order Acidimicrobiales; family Acidimicrobilacustridaceae; genus Acidimicrobilacustris. Next base: position 7,571 of record SYBH01000060.1, on the reverse strand, counting down.
AATCACGCGGAATCGATCAGCGCCATCACGTTGGTAACAGCCGATATGGCAGCGTCGGTCGCGTTCTATGGGGTGCTGGGCTCAGAGGTGGTGTTCGGCGGAGTGGAAGCCTCGTTCACCACGTTGAAGTTGAACGATGGTCAGTTTCTGAATTTGCAGTTTGATCCGACCTGGGTGCGGCCCGAACGCATCTGGGGCCGCTTCATCCTTTGGGTCGACAACGTCGATTCTGTCTACGACGCATTCCTTGCGGCCGGCTTCGCGCCGTTGATGGCGCCGTCAGATGCTGTCTGGGGCGAGCGGTACTTCCACATTCTTGACCCCGCCGGTCACGAGGTCAGCATCGCTCGTCAGATCAGTTCCTGAGAAGTTGGTTGCTGGGCGCACGAGCAACGCCACAACCGCGGTCGTCCCGAGCAATGCTGCGATACCGGAATTAATGATGACGGGAATTTCTCCTGCACCGATTCCATAGGTGAACCACAGATACGAACTTGTGGCGAGAAACGCCCATGCGGCAACCGAAATACCTGGACCTCGCCCGTGTTGGATTGTGTAGCGAATCTGCGGAAGGTTCACGAGAATTGAAGCGGGCATTCCTATGTATGCGGGAATGTTCTCGTTGAGAACTCCGAGGCCGAGAAGGAATGTGAGCGCAAGCGCAACAAGAAGCTCGGCACCGATCCGGGTGCGCACGGGCTTCGCATGCAGCATGAACCAGGTGAGTGGAATGACAAGAACAACCCACGTACCGTTGGCAATGATTTGCTGCGGTGAGCGCACCGAAACGCCATAGGCGAACCACGCCAATGAAGATGTGACGAGCAGGAGCCAGGTAGATGGCGCGATTCCCGCAGCGGTTCGAACCCTTACAAGGCGAGTGGTTTGGGTGGATGAACTGACGATCGATGCAACGGCAGCGGCGCCACCAGCGATCTGGGCCCAGAGCGGAATCACCGAGATTTTCTAGACGATGCTTTGTGTTTTTTGCGACATCTGCGCAGGAAGATTTGGCATGGCAGCATGAGTCCATGACGTCGCCTCAGGTCTCCATCCAACTCCGCACATTCCGCCAAGACGATCCCGGTTCGTTTCAGTACATCCTTGATCAAGCGCGTGCGGCTGATCTGGCCGGCATCGACCGCATTGCCGTCAGCGATCACGTTGCCTACGGCGAAAACCTTGAGGCCTACGGCGACCCGAAGAAGGGCGGCGCTGCTGGCGGCAAGCAGCCCACCGATTCCGACGGGAACTGGCTTGAACCTCTTACTGTGCTCACCGCAATGGGTGCACTCACCGAACGGGTGCGGCTGAACACCGCAATTCTTATTGCCGCGCTGCGCACACCAACCGTGCTTGCGAAGCAGGCCGCAACAATCGATGTGCTTTCAGTCGGTCGTCTTGAACTTGGTGTTGGTGTTGGTTGGCAGAAAGAGGAATACGACGCCTGCGGTCTTGATTACGACAACCGCGGCCGCCTGCTCGACCACACGCTTGAGGTTTGCCAGTTGCTGTGGCGCGAACAGGTCGCCACCTACTCCTCACCCGAGCTTTCGTTCGAAAAGATTCACCAGATGCCGAAGCCTCGTCAGGCGGGCGGTGTGCCGATCTGGATCAGTGGAACGATCAACGCTCGCGTGATCCGTCGCATCGCTGCCTTCGGATCCGGCTGGATTCCGTGGGGTGCCGACGGCGGCGATCTCGTCAACGCCATTCCGAAACTGCGCGCTGCGGTCGAGAAGGCTGGTGGCGATCCGTCGTTTCAGGTGCAGGGTCACGCTGCTGCAGTACGCGATGGTGATGGAAACCTTGACCTTGTTGCCACGATGGCAGCATCACGGCCGATGATTGAAGCAGGTGTCACTGACTTGCGCGTCACGATTAATCATCCCGAGCAGTACGAAGAAGCGCTCGAGGCGTACTCCGATGTCGTGCGAACCTTCCGCCAAGAATTCGGCTGAAGTTATTCAGCAGGGCGTAGTTCGGAGTAATCAAAAAACGCGCGCAGGCTCGCAAACTTCGTACCTTCATCGTTGAGCAGGATGTGATCAACAATGCGAGGAAGCTCCATCTTCTGATCGCCCATCATGATGTCGACGCGCAGAAAAGCGATGACCTCATTTCCCATAACGATTGGGGGAGCGGTAACAGAGAGGGTCAGGTCAGTGACGTTCTCATCGAAGAACTTGCCAATGGCCTCGCGTCCAATGTTCACGGGAGCGCCAACCGGGTCTTCCTGTCGAGCATCGTCGGTGAAGCAGTCGAGCCAAGTTTCGCGATCTTGGCTGGTCATTGCGGCGCAGTAGCGCTCGAGGAGCGGAAGAACGTCGGCACTGGTTGGCATGGAGACTCCTTGAATTGGGCATCGTGAAGAGTGGTGACCGAAGGTTGAACCGGTACAGGTAACTGGATCCTGAAGGTACTCATCTGGGCGGCCGCGTGCCGCCTCATTCAGCGATGACGACTACTTGATCTCACGAAGCAAGGGTAAGTGGCTGCTCGCGGCCGCCATCCCGGCGCTTTTTTCCCCAGCCTGGATGGGCGAAGACATAACCGAGGCGCTCTTTCCAACTTGACGCTTTGGCGACATCACGAATGATGTCCGCGTACTCGTGGGTGGCGATGCGAACTGGGTTGAACGTGTTGATGTTCTTGGTGAGGCCATAACGAACTCGTTCGCCCTCGCGTTGGAAGGTGCCAAAGAGGCGATCCCAGGTAATGAGGATGCCGCCATAGTTCTTATCGAGATACTCCGGCTGTGCGCCGTGGTGCACGCGATGGTGCGATGGCGTATTGAGAACCTCCTCGGCCTTACCGAGACGATCAATTGCTTCGGTATGGATCCAGAATTGGTAGATCAGGTTGATTGCTCGTGCGTTTTCGATCACACGAGGTCGGAACCCGAGCCAGGCCATGAGTCCGTAGGGCACGAACATTCCAAAGACATCGGCGACTGGTTGACGAAGCGCGGTGGTGAGGTTGTAGTGCTCGCTGGAATGGTGAACCACATGAATGGCCCATAACCAGCGACTCTCGTGCTGAATTCGGTGGTTCCAGTAATAGATGAAATCCCACGCCACGAGTGCGCCAGCAGTTGCCGCGATTCCCGTGCCGAGGTCGCGCTTTGAACCGCCCGCGTTCCACATGCGCTTTGCCGATGTGCGCGCGGCCCAAGTTGTCGACCCAGTAACAACGCCAGCAGCAACAGCAGCGACTCCGCTTGAAGGCCGAATGCGCTTTGCGAAGCGTGTGAGTTTTGAATCGTCGTCACGCTTGGCCAGTGCGTCGGCAACGGTGGTGAGCGCAGCAGCACCGACGGCTGTTCCCACAAGAACTTTTCGGTGCCTGCCTTTTCCGGGCCCAACGGGAGCGAGGAGTGCATTCAGTGCAAATGGCATGTAGAGACTTGCTGTTCCCATCACGAGGCTGGCGATGGAATCACGCTTCTCAAATCCAATAGCGGTGTCATTCCCTGCAGATGCTTGACGGTCAAGTGCGACCTTCTCAAGGCCCATCGCCGCAAAGAATCCAGGCGTGGCAATTTGGATGAGATCAATCTCACTCATGTTGGCTCCTGGATGGTGATTGAACGGATGGCGTGGTCAGCCTCCCACTCAATCACCGCGTGAGCCAACGGTCGGGTTGGCTCAATGTGTTCGACGAGGTTTGGCAGGTTCACGAGTTCCCACGCACCGTTCACCATTTCGAGGAAGAGATCCTCGGGAACGTCAGTCCACGGGTCGAAGAAGGGTGAGTAATCGGTGCGGGCGGCATCTCGAAGGGTGCTGGTTCGTTGAATGAACCATTCGCGCATGACGGGCTCATCGGCGTGGAGATAGAGGCTGACGTCGAACTGATCATGGAACTGAAGTGCATTGACGCCCTCGAAGATCAAAACGTCGACCGCAGGAACTTGGACAACCTCGTCGATGATGTCGTAGGTGTGGTGGTCGTAGACCGGAACCGAGACGGGTTTTGAGGATCGGACATCGCCGAGGAACAACGAGATGGCAGAGGAGTCGTAGCTCTCGGGGAACCCCTTTCGGTCAGCGAGGCCCTTTTCGCCAAGGATGGCGTTGGGGTGAAGAAAGCCGTCACTCGCAATGACGGCAACGTCAAGGCCCGTATCTTCGGAGAGCAGCGTGGCGATGGTGGAGCTGAATGTGCTCTTTCCCACGGCGACGCCGCCGGTTACGCCGATGACAACGGTGGAACCCTTGATCGCGTGGGCTTCGATGATGAGCGACACGATTGTGTCGAGGTTGGGTGCCGCCATGGGGCAACGCTAGGGGGAGGCAGCCGTGTTCGTGAAGCCGAACTGTCAGGAGTCCTACACTCATCCGACTGCCCGATCATCGGATCGGCGCACCGCCGCAGGGGGACAAATCATGGCCATGCCGACAGATATCGGCATCGTGGATCTCGGTATGGGATTCCCGTTCACGAGCATCGAAGAGAAGAAGTCCGCATACGACTTCTTCAAGGCCAACCTGAAGGACAACGAATCGCTGAAGGAAATGGAATTCCCAGCGCAGTACATGTTCAAAGACGTCCCCGATGTTGTGTCACCCGATACCGATGTTGTTGCTTGGATCGTCGAGAAGATGGACGCGTTCAACATCGAACAGTGCATGACCGGCGTAAACGAACATTCGATTCGCGCCAAGGCCGAATACCCCGGCCGCTTTCACCTGTGTGCACAGGCCGATCCCAACAAGGGAATGGAAACTGTTCGCAACCTGAAGCGCCTCAAGGCCGAGAACAACATCGTTGCTGCCATGACATTCCCCAGCGGAATGGTTCCGCAGGTCGGTATCGGCGACAAGAAGATGTACCCGATTTATGCGACGTGTTGTGAACTCGATATGCCGATCTGCATCAATGGCGGAATCGTTGGACCTCGTATGCCCAGTTGGCCGCAGCATGTTGAACAGTTCGACGAAGTTCTTTACGACTTCCCCGACCTGACCATGGTGATGATGCACGGTGGCGAACCATGGACTGAACTTGCAGTGAAGCTCATGCTCAAGTGGCCAGGTCTTCATTACATGACAAGTGCGTTCGCTCCGAAGCACTATCCCAAGGACATCATCAAGTACGCGAACACTCGCGGTAGCGACAAGATCATGTATTGCGGTTATTTCCCCGCCGGTCTTTCGCTCGAGCGTCAGTTCTCTGACATGCCCAACGTCCCGTTCAACGACAACGTGTGGCCGAAGTTCTTGCGCGAAAATGCGATGCGCGTTTTCAAACTCGATCAAGATAAGTAGGAACTCATGAAAATCGAAGCCGGACAGGTTGCAGTCATTACCGGCGCGGGCAGTGGCATCGGTCGCGCCTTGGCCGAGAAAGCCGCGCAGATGGGTATGCGCGTTGTTGCCGCCGATATCGAACAGCCCCGTCTTGATGACACCGTCGCTGCTCTTGGCCAGATCGGAGCAGAAGCGATCGGCGTGCGCACCGACGTTTCTGTTGAAGAAGACGTTCAGCGTCTGGCCGACACCGCATTCGCCGAGTTCGGACACGTCAATCTGCTGTGCAACAACGCTGGTGTGTTCAGCGGCGGTCTGATGTGGGAACGCACGATGGCCGACTGGAAGTGGGTCATGGGTGTCAATGTCGACGGGCTCATCCACGCGGTGCGCGCATTCGTACCGCGCATGCTCGAGGACGATGCTCCAGGTCACATCGTGAATACCGCCTCGATGGGTGGCCTTGTCACCGGCGCCTATTCAGGTCCGTATTTCACTTCGAAGTTCGCCGCCGTTGGTCTCACTGATTGCTTGGCGCAGGATCTTCGAACAACAGGAAAGAACGTTGCGGCTTCCGTTCTCGTTCCAAGTTTGATCAACACCGACATTGGTACGTCGGGCCGTAACCGCCAAGAACGCTGGATCGATCGTGGTCGCGAAGCAACTCCTGACGCGGAGTTCGTCGAAGCAATGCTGGTCGATTCAACTGCCGCCGGAATGTCGCCAACTGAAGTTGCTGAGCTTGTGTTTGATGCGGTTGAAGCGGGCAATTTCTGGATTCCTACGCAGCCGAGTTATCACGACCAAATCCGCGCTCGACACGAAGACATGCAGGGATTGCGCCTCCCTGTTCCGCCGGCGCTCGATTAGTCAGTCTGGGATTGGAACGACTCGTCAACGATTGTTGAAGCACCTCTCGGACTACGGTCGGACAAACAACTTCCACACCAGTCTTGATTGAGGTTGCACGATGTCAGTCTCGGAACACACTGCGGCGCATCAGCGTGCAGTGACAATGGATCTTCCATTCGACGATGAACAGGATTTCGTCGATGCACAACGCGGTTTCCTCGCCGCACTTGACGACACGTTGATCGAAGCGACTGATGGTCGCATTGTCTGGGATCTCGGTCCCTACGGAGATACGTCAGGTGAAGCGCCGGCAACGGTGAATCCAAGTCTTTGGCGACAGGCCCAACTCAATCTCATCCACGGTCTCTTTGAGGTAGTGCCGGGCATTTACCAAGTTCGCGGCCTCGATCTTTCAAGCATGACCATGGTGGAGGGCGAGCAGGGCGTGATCGTGATCGATCCGCTCGTTTCATGCGAAACGGCTGCGACGGCTCTCGCGTTGTATCGCTCAGTGCGCGGCGACCGTCCTGTCACCGCGCTCCTCTATACACACAGCCATATCGACCATTTCGGTGGCGCCGGGGGAGTGGTTCCCAACGGCGACCCAGACGATATTCCGATAGTTGCGCCGGAACATTTCCTTGAGCACGCGGTGAGCGAAAATCTTCAGGCCGGAACGGCGATGAGCCGTCGCGCTACTTATATGTACGGAACGCTTCTGCCGCGCGGCCCCGAGGGGCAGATGACTTGTGGTCTTGGCCCGGCACCTTCCAACGGCACGTTGTCGTTGCTGCCGCCAACGATCGATATCACTCATACCGGCCAAGAACTTGTACTCGATGGTGTGCGCATCGTGTTCCAAATGACTCCGGGCACCGAAGCACCGGCCGAGATGAATTTCTACTTCCCCGATTTTCGAGCTCTCTGCATGGCCGAGAACGCAACCCACAACTTGCACAACGTCGTCACATTGCGTGGTGCACTGGTGCGCGATGCACATGCGTGGGCAGGCTTTCTCGACGAAAGCATTGCGATGTTCGCGGCCGACAGTGATGTCTCTTTTGCTTCACACCACTGGCCGACCTGGGGCACCGACAACATTGTCGACTACCTCTCTAAGCAACGCGATCTCTACGCCTACCTGAACGATCAGACGCTTCGCTATCTCAATCGCGGGTTCACCGGTGTTGAGATTGCCGAAATGATTGAACTTCCACCAACGCTCGCTTCGTCATGGCATTGCCGGGGCTATTACGGATCAGTCAGTCACAACGTGAAGGCCGTCTACCAGCGCTACATGGGTTGGTTCGATGGAAACCCTGCACACCTTTGGCCCCATCCCCCTGAAGAAGCGGCGGTTCGCTATGTCGAGTTCATGGGTGGTGCCGAGTCCGTATTGGAGAAAGCGCAGCAGAGCTTCGACAGCGGCGACTATCGCTGGGTTGCCGAAGTTGTGAACCACGTTGT
>SYBH01000059.1 GCA_005787345.1 Actinomycetota bacterium | reverse complement strand
CTCAATCAACGTCTGGTGGTACCGGAACTGCAAGAACAGATATGTGAAAAAGAAGAGATTCACTCCGTTGACGAGAAAGAGCGCTCCGAGAATTGGAAACGACCCTCGACGCCGCATCGCTCGAATAATGAGGGTAGGTGGCGACTCTTCGCATGGTCATGATCAGTAAAATCGTTGCTACCGAGGCGACTCCCGCAGAAATAAATCCATTCGGGAAATGGTGGCCTTCTCTCGGACCGATGCCAAAAAACGAGAATGCCAACGCAAATCCTGAAAGCGCGATGCCAGCCAATGCCGGAGTGATCAGCTCAGAACGAACTGAAATTCCAGTGCCCTTTGGCAATGTCCGGCGAACAAGCAACAACGTCCCGAGCCCAACGAGGACCCGCAAGATTATGACAAATCGCCAGTTTGAGCGCGGAATAATCTCTGAAGAAAGAAGAGGAACAGCAATCGCTGCCACCGGTGCAATCATGGCGAAGAGGCCGAATGCACGTGCGCGCTGTGCTTTCTCCGGATACGTCTTGTTCAGAACCGAGAGACCAACAATCGCCATCACGATTGATCCGACACCTCCAATCGCGAGGCCCACGATCAACGTCCACTCGTGTGGCGCAAGCCCGACCATGACTGCCCCGAAGCAAAAAGCTGTACTTGCCCACGAAATAACTCGCCGTTCACCAAGGCGATCAGCAAGGGCGCCAGCCAGGAATACGGCGAACAAACTGGCACCCGCAGCGATTTGCGCAACCACGATGGTGGCGTTGGGTGACATCGAAAATTCCGTCTGGATTTCGACCAGCATGAACTCAAGGCTTGAGTAAATGACCAGCCCAGCTGCAATTGCGAGAAACGCAGTTGCAGTCTTCATTTGGACTGCTGCAGAAGCGCGAGTTCCAGCGATCTGCTTGGAGGACATGAAAGAGCATTGCACGGATCGATCAGGGACACGCCATACAAAGACCGTCATTGACCCCGAGCGAACACCAACTGCTCGATTCGCTCGGGCACGCTTGACCGGCTCCACCCCTTGGGCGAGTGCACGGTGAATTCGACCTGATCGGAAAGCTCCATGCGATACCCCGGTTTATGAAACTCCCGGTGATGCGTGCCACAGAGCAATACCATTCGATCGACATCGGTTCGGCCACCGTTGATCCAATGATCAAGATGATGGACATCGCAATGTTTGGGTTTTGTCCGACAACCTGGCGCTCGACAATGTCGGTCGCGAGCGACAATGGCTCTTCGTTGTGCCGCAGTAGCGGTTCGGACTTCTCGGCCCAGATTCAAAACCTTCGAATCGGCCATGAGAACCCGCTGCACCACAGAATCGCAGGTGAGCGTTGCTACCGCAGTTGCATCAAGTTCGGAACCGTCGGAAGTCACCGCATCGCCATGACGGCGCAGAGCGTCGGTGAACCAAGCCCGCTCAGCCGCTGACCATCCTCGGGCCTCGGCGGCGCGTTCAAGACCAGCTTCTGAGCGCACGCCCGCGCCTCGCAAACCTGATGCACGCAATTCCGCAATATCAACTAAAAGCGAAACGTGCGGAACGAATCGACCCGACTCCCCTGCACCGTCACGATGAGACATTGCGAACTTGCACACTTCTACTAATGCGTCGGCATTGCGCTTGCCTGGTGAGCGCGGCTCGCCGATGAACTCGCCGTTCTCGTCGACCTGGTCGGGAACATCGAACACTCGTAACGCAGCCTCGACAATGGCCGCTTCGGTGCGACTCAGCTGACCTTGCACCGCCACTCGACCGTCGAGCAATGAATCGAGGTAGACGCCCGATGGCCGCTCGGAAAAGTCTTCGGGACTATCTGCTGCCTCGGCACACCTCACCCATTGACGCATAGCCACTTCGGTTTGCGCGACATCGAGAGGTGCCAGCACACGCACGACCTCAGGAGATTGTTGAGCAAACTCTGTGACGAATCGGGCCGGAACCGCCGCAACGACAACGTCGACTAGCGTGCCGCTCAGCGCGCCAGACTTCCACCCCTCGAGAACATCGGGCCACGACTCGAGCCGATCAGCCCGCCGAGCCAGATGTGTCGCCTCTCGGCGCGACAACCCGCACGCGTCGACCAGCCAGGCGCGCAACGAACCCGCACCTTCGTCACGCCACCGTTGAGTGCGATTAAACCGAACCTCGGCTTCGGCCGTGAGCGCAGAGAGACAATCGATCTGCATCCGCAGGCTCTTCAACACTTGGGCATCGGCGGGAACCCCCGACGCACTCATCGAAACGAGCGCATTAGACAATTGGGCGAACGCAACGTCGAACGAGACGAACCCCGACGCCACGGGTTCCGACCCAGCAAACCCCAGACCAGCCAACCCCGACGCGAGCGCAGACGTAGTTGATCCGCACACAGCAGCGACACCGCCGCGCTCGCTTAGTGTCTCGTTAGAACTCTCGAACATGTGTTCGATAGTACGGACCCGAAACACCATCGTGAATAGGCCATTCGGATCATTCCCGAACACCGACACAACCGCGCACTTGCGGCGCCAACGCCTCCCCAACTTCCCGCCGGACCCGTCGCGCCGACACCGCCCTCACTACCGTCCCGGCCATGCCTTTGCCCACCTTCACCCCTTCGCCCAGCGGAGATTGGTCACCCAACCTGCCTGGCCTCGACCGACTGCGTTTGCACTGGGTCGTACTTGTGCAGCTCGTTGTCACCGTGCTGATGGTCGGAATGATCTGGACGGTGCAGGTCGTGCATTACGACCTCTTCCCTCTCGTCGGCGCCGACTCCTGGGATGCCTACGAACAGGCTCACGTTGACCGCATCGGCAAAGTGCTCTTCGGGCCGTGGCTGATCGAGGGGCTGTGCGTGCTCGTGCTGCTGCTCGCCCACCCGAAACGTCTTCGTATCGCAGCGATCATCAGCGCATTCCTGATGCTGTTCATCCTCATCGATACAGCGGCGTTCTCGGCGCCAGCTCACGGCGTGCTACTCGACCGTTGGGACCAGCAGACCTATGACGAGTTGATGATTGTGAACCTCGTCCGGGCCTGGCTATGGACAGTAAAGGGCGCCGTCGCTGTGTGGATGATGGTCGAGGTCATGCGTGTGGCCTTGCGCAGAGGGCCGAACGCCGCAACGCCGATGCCGTCGTAATTGCTAGCAACGTTCACACGCTTGACGACAGCGACCCAACTTCTGATCGCTTCGCAACTCGGCACACCGGCTGATCGGTAATGTCGGCGTGCAACCAGCGGAAGAACATGACGCCGGTGTGGTGACCGCTGGTGTCGAGCCAATTCGGCACGCCTGGGTCGCCATCGGAAATCACGATGCGAACTGATCCGTCAGCATTCGCAACAGCCTCACGGTTGTTGATGTTCGATCGACGATCGGGGAAGCACTGATACCAGCGATCGCACAACTGCAACGCCCAATAGTCGGTTGTGGGCGGAACGAAGTCGACCACGATTACTTCATCGTCTGCCATCTTCCACCACGTATAGGAATAGACAACATCCGGGTTGGGAATCGCAGCAACAATGTCGTCGCAGGTCTGGCGCACGAACTCATTGGGAAACGAGCGTCGCTCGGGTGTCCACAACTGGTTGAGCTGTGCGTTCCACCGCAACGACTTTGCAGCGTTGGAAATTCGCGCCGACATTTCCGCGCCTCTCATGAGTCGAGACGCACCAGCACCTTCTGCGCTGTCGCTCGCACCCGCATCAACTCGCGTAATCGACCACGAACCGCGTGACTGCTCACCACGATCATGGAAATACTGACGAACAATGACGCGCGCTGCCTCGGGATGACTGAACTCCCACATAAACGTGCCGTCTGAATTCAAAATGTCGTCGACATCGACAGACGCAACAACCGCTGACGCACCGCCGGCACCAGCGCCCGCGTACACCGTGATGCCGACATAGGTCGCTTCACCGCGCTCGCCGGAAATCGAATACAGCGAATCAGGGCGAACTGCCGCGACGTCGTAATCAATATCGGGACCGGCAGCACCCACGAAGCGAACACCATCGAGCATCGTGAGAAACGCAGGACTATCGGGGTCGAGCGTAAGGGAGGTGCTCTGCGTTACAGCGGTGAGCATGCGCATGACATATAAGTTGCCGTCAGCGCGTTCACGATCGTTCAACGAATCGGGATCGCCCTCGATTCGCGACATCGCAAACTCAAGTGCATCCGACATTTCCTGCCATGAATCCTCGGCCGACATGGGGACACAGTAGACCCCGCATGCGACCGAGGATTCCAGAAAGATCAGCTGTTGGCAGGTTCTTCTTCAGCAGTGCGAAGTTTGGCGACCGCCAGAATGGCGAGACCATAAATCGGCTTGGCGAGGAGATCGGCAACCGAGTAGCCGACCTGACGAACCGTTTCAGCCATACCACTTGATTCTTCAAACAGAATCGGGAACAGATAGGCGATGGGGTAAACCAACCACGCCACAAGCAACAGGATCGCCGCCAACCGAATACCCTTGGCAACCTTGGCGGATTCGCGGCTAGCAGACGCCTTCATCTCGCCGGCCACCGTGACCAGGATGTAGATGAACGGAATCATGGCCAACACCCAGAAGATCCACTTGGTGCTATCGCTGGTCGAAACCTCACCCGGGTATCCCAAGGCAATCATCAAAACGGCTGCGATCGCCAGTTTGATGGAGAGTGGGCGACGCTTCTCCGACGTGATGCCAAGCACGATGAGAAGTTCGATAAGCAACAACGGAACTGTGAGCAGCCAATCGGCATAGCGATAGCCCTCGTTGAATTCGCCGTCGGCCCAGCCAGTGAAGATGCGGAAGTAGTGATATCCCGCTACTGCCACAACAACTGCGGAGACGGCAACAGCATTGCGGTACTTCTTTGAAACCTGTGAAACATTGAGTACGAAATAAATGAACGCCCCGAACATCGACGCGACAACCAACGAAAACACGTTGTAGACGAGTAAGTACTCGTTTCCTGTCAGAAATACTTCACCCACGGAACCCTCCCCATTAGCGCTTGGGCCGCCTCATGCGGCACAGCCCCTAAATCGTAGAGCCTTTTCTGTTCCCCATGTCGGATCACAGGCGATGCCCACCGAGGAAGTATTCTGTTGAGGCACAACTCGTGCGGGGTCGCCTCGACCAGAGCGGCCCGTTGCTCAGAGAACGGACCTCAGAGAATGAAGCCAGACACCATTTTGAAAGGCTGTCTCATTGCGGCAGCGATGATCAGCCTCGTCCTGAGCATCACCATTTATTTCAGCGCCGGAGAAGATGACATTTCCGGCCGCCTCAACGGCATCTACGTAGGCGTTTGGGTGCCATCGATTCTTTCGCTCGGGGCACTCCTTCTCGTTGCCAGAAAGACCGATTCATGACCGAGATAGGGCTTTTCATTGCGGGTGGCCTCGTCACCCTCGTTGTTTTCATTGGGCTGCTGCTCTACGGGATGATGTCGTTTAATCAGTGGTCGAAAAACGATCGCAACGAGTCCGCCGATTAATCACCTCGGCGGCGGAGCGTCGCTTGGCTCCTCGCCACCAGCCACGCCAACCAGATGAACACGAGCTAAGTGTGTGTCATTTGGAGGGTGTCATTTGAAAGGTGCCCCCTGCGGACAATGAGCTCCAGCAGACCGATTGCTGACTTAACTGATTATTGCTAGTTTTCCGAACATCACGGAGGCCTAAGTGGGCCTGAACGAAAAGGCCTTCTCGTGAAAAAATCATCGGATTGTTTGCTATTGCTGCACTTTCAGTCGGATTCATTGCCGTCGCCGACCGAGCGTCGGCCTACGTTGAATCAGCGGCAGTTGTGCCAAGCCCGAATGCCGGCGGTTCCAGCACTCTCTTCTCGGTCTCTTGCATCGCAACCAACTCATGCGTCGCTGTTGGTGTCTCAATCGACAACTTCAATGTCGACGCCTTGACGATGGCCTGGGACGGCACAACGTGGACAATTCTGGCCAACCCGACGCTCGGATCCTCCGAAGATTTGCTTGCGTCTGTTTCTTGCGTCTCAGCCACTTCGTGCGTTGCTGTCGGCGAGTACGACATCGCCGGCAACACCCAATCGTTGGCCATGTCATGGGATGGAAGTGCGTGGACCACTGCAGTCGTGCCCAGTGTCGGCGCCGATGACAATTTCCTTGAGTCCGTGTCTTGCGTTTCAGAGTCCTTCTGCGTTGCCGTCGGGGCCTCCTTCGATGGCACGAATTTTCAGACTCTCGTCGCAACATGGAACGGCAATACGTGGGCAGTAGCTACGAGCCCCAATGAAGGGTCCGAATCCAATTTCCTCACATCAGTGAGTTGCACGTCGGCAGCGTCGTGCATCGCTGTTGGCAATTATTACGATGGCTCATTAGTACTCAAGACTTTGGCAGCAGTGTGGGACGGAGCGGCATGGACGATCGTCTCCACTCCCAATATCAATCCCGGCACAGACCCCAACGTTCTTCGGTCCGTTTCTTGCGTCTCCCCAACATCGTGCGTTGCTATCGGCGCAACAGAATCCAGCAATGACAAAACATTGGCAATGACATGGGACGGCACGGCTTGGACAATTCTCCTGAGCCCTAACCCCGCCGTCGCGAACTATTTCGAGTCGGTTTCGTGCGTTTCGAGCACTGAGTGTGTTGTTGTTGGCGTGGGCATTGACAGCACGAATGTGGGCTCGCCACTTGTGCTGACTTGGAACGGAACGATGTGGACTCAGCTCAGCGTTGAGGACATTGGCGCTGAAGAGGACGGACTTTCCGAGGTTTCTTGCGCCACCAATTATTCGTGCATGGCCGTCGGATCCTCCACAACAAATGGCCAGGATCAGGCGTTAGCGGTGTCGCTTACTGGCCCCGTCCCGCCGTCCCCAAGTCCCGTGGCTCCATCGTTCACCGGCTGAGCCGTTCCTTGCTTGCGGTCACGCCTTCGGTGAATGAACCGCTTGGCTCCTCGCCACCATCCACGCCAACCAGATGAACACGAACTGAAACGGCAGACGCGCCCACGACACTGTGCGTTCGCCGAAACTTCGATCGCGCCAGTCCCACACCATGTAGAGATTCGCTGGGTACACCGCGATCAAAACCACAATGGCAGCGAGTGCGCCGATACGCCGGGTGCGGCGAATGATCAGCAGTGGTCCGACCACAAGTTCGGCAACACCGCTGGCGTAGGTCCAGAAACGCTCCGACGGCCCCAGCCACGGCGGAACAATGGCGTCGAAGAAACTTGGGTTGACGAAATGCATGACGCCAGCGACGGTCAGGAACACGCCGAGAGCGATTGCTATGGGCCCCCACACCGGAGAGTAGGCAACATCATGCCCCTCAACCGTCTTAGGCTTTCTGCGAATCGAACCGATCGGACGATCGGAATCAGCAAAATTGCCAACCATCTCTTAATCGTAGGGCCGACCCTGAAAGATCTTCCGACCAGGGAGAGATTTCCCTGAGGAATCGGGCCCCCTCTCCCGGCACCACTACATTGCAGAACGTGACAACCACAGAACGAATTCCTGCGGTCGAGGGGTGGTTCACCACCTCCGAGCCATACACCCTCATTGGCGCCAAATGCACTGCATGCGGAACCGTTGTGTTCCCGCCCCGGTCTGGCTCTTGCCCCAGTCCTGACTGCGATGGCACCGACCTCGAGCCCACTCCCCTCTCCCGCAAGGGAAAGGTGTGGTCCTACACCGAGAACCATTACGCACCGCCGCCCCCCTACGTGGCTGCCGACCCGTTCGAGCCCTATGCGCTTGCGGCAGTCGAACTCGAAGCCGAGGGCATCGTGATTCTTGGGCAGGTTGCGAAGGGCGTTATGGCCGCCGACCTTTCTATTGGTCAGGAAGTCGAAGTCGATCTGCAGGTGCTGTACCGCGACGACGAAGGTGTCGACCACTGGATCTGGACATGGGCACCTTCCGCCCCGAAAGGCGCGAGGTAATGGCAACTGAACGTGATCTCGTCGTCCTCGGTGCAGGCATGCATCCATGGGGCAAGTGGGGAAAGAACTTCGTCGACTACGGACTCGTTGCCGCCAAGGCTGCACTTGCCGATGCCGACGTTGCCTGGCGCGACATTGAATTCGTTGCCGGTGCCGACACCATTCGTAACGGCTACCCCGGCTTTGTTGCTGGCTCCACGTTCTCCCAGGCAATGGGCTGGACAGGCGCACAGATTTCTTCGTCATACGCCGCGTGCGCTTCAGGCGCACAAGCCATGCAGTCAGCACGCGCGCAGATCCTTGCGGGCTTTGCTGATGTCGCAATGGTGATTGGCGCTGACACCACGCCGAAGGGTTTCTTCGCTCCAGTTGGCGGCGAGCGCAAAGAGGATCCCGATTGGCAGCGTTTCCACCTGCTTGGCGCAACCAACCCGGCATTCTTTGCATTGAACGCTCGCCGTCGCATTGATGTGTTCGGCGACACCGTCGAAGACTTCGCTCTTGTAAAGGTCAAGAACTCCAAGGCTGGCGTTGCCAACCCCTATGCGCGTTTCCGCAAAGAGTTCACGCTTGACGACTTTGCCGGTTCACCGATCGTTTCGGATCCGCTGCGACTTCTCGACATTTGTGCAACCTCCGACGGTGCAGCTGCAGTCATCATCTGCACGCCTGAGTACGCCATGAAGAAGCTCGGAACGCTTGAAGGCACCGTACGTATTCGTGCAGTGGCAAACACCACGCCGACGTACCCGCAGATTCGTCTTGAACTTCCCGACATCGCCACCGACTCCAACGCAGTTGTGCAAGCACCGGCGCTTGGTTTCAAAGATTCGATTGCGCATAACGCGTACGAACAAGCCGGACTTGGTCCGGAAGATGTTTCGTGTGCAGAGGTGTACGACCTTTCCACCGCGCTCGAACTTGACTGGTACGAGAACCTCGGCTTCTGCGCCGAAGGTGAAGGTGCACGACTTGTGCGTGACGGCGTCACCGCACTTGGCGGTTCGAAGCCGGTCAACGCATCGGGCGGTCTCGCCTCATTCGGCGAAGCCATTCCCGCACAAGCCATTGCTCAGGTGTGTGAACTTACGTGGCAGTTGCAAGGACGCAGCGATGGCCATCAGGTCGAAAACGCCAAGGTTGGGCTCGCCATTAACCAGGGCCTGTTCGGCCACGGTTCCTGCACGATCCTGTCCGTCTGACGGTTCCCGATTGAAAACCACTCGGTAGAGAACCACCCACTAGGGCAGAACTCACCGCCAACGACGTGCTAACGCCCGATCAACCGGTGAACGATGGAGCGATGGGATCGACAGCGACCGTCGTGGTCGTCGTCGGCTCAGGTTCGGCAGTTGGACATAACGCCATTGCAAAGACTCCACCTTCAATCTCCTCCGTCGAGACGACCGAATAATCAACCGTCGAGATTCCGGTGAGCGTGCTGGACAACTGCGCCGTCGCGTAGGCAATGTCGCTACCGGGGGCAAACATGACGAAGGACGGGCCGCCGACCACGGGGACCGCCACTTGCGCGGTGAACGTCGGCAGTGAAAAGACCTGGACCTGACCGGCACCCATGAGCGGAACCCACAGTTCTTGGCCATCGGGTGAAACAGCGCTCCCAAGCGGGAAATTCATCCCTGAATGATCGGTCTGCGTAAGCGTCACGAGATCAATCTCGATGATCTTGTTCTGGAATGTTGCAGAGATATACGCAGTGGTTCCGTCTGGGGTTACAGCAATGGCATGCGGATTCGCGCCCAGAGCGATCGGAGAACCGATCTGCGTTCCACTTTGATCAAAAATCTCGATCGCGCTGGAGAGTGTCTCAACCGCCAGAAGATTCAAACCGTCGGGGGTGAACGTCATCGCGTTCACCGTTCCCCCCGTCGCGAAGACTCCGGTGACGGCGCGCGAGGTCGGGTCGAGCATCGAGATCTGGTTCACGCCTTCCTGCGAGACATAGATGACGCCTGAGACCGGATGGACAGTGATAGCAATCGGAGCGATGACCGATGTCGTATCCACCAGTGCAAGGGTCGCCGCGTCGTAGAACTCGACTCGGTCGTCACTTAATGCAGCAACCACGACAGTCGATCCGTCAGCCGATAGTGCCATGCCCTGAGGACCCGATCCTGTCGGCACTTGCGTTCCGGTCGCCGCTCCCGTGGCCAAATCGAAGGCGACCAGAACCTCGTCGGAGCGGGCGACGGTGTACCCGAGTCCGGAGCAATTCGGGCTTGAAGCTTGCTGCGCCTGCGCACCGGTCGGGATCAACATGATCCCGACCATCAGGCAAAGGGCACTAAGCATCGAAGCGGCCGATTGCCGGCTTAAGAGTGAATTTTCCATAGAGCCATAATAATCCATCGATTCGAAGCACCCCGCGGCCTCACGACAAAGGCGTGCGGAACACGCAGGTAACCTCGGCTCGTTCGTCCGCTCGCCCTGAGCACAGTTCCGAGGAGACCCCTATGGCTGAGGCCTACATCATCGATGCCGTTCGCACCCCCGTTGGCCGTCGTGGCGGCGGTTTGTCCGATGTGCATCCCGCCGATCTCGGCGCTGCTCCGATCGTTGAACTCTTCAATCGTGTTGATGTCGACCCGGCGCTCGTTGACGATGTCATCTACGGCTGCGTCGACACCATTGGTGGACAGGCCGGCGATATCGCTCGCACCGCCTGGCTCGTTGCGGGAATGCCGCAGCATGTGCCCGGCACCACCATTGATCGCCAGTGCGGTTCTTCACAGCAGGCCGTGCACTTCGCGGCACAAGCCGTCATGAGTGGAACGCAAGATCTCGTTGTTGCGGGCGGCGTGCAGCAGATGTCGCAGATTCCGATCAGCTCGGCGATGCTCGTTGCCGAACCTTTCGGCTTCACAGATCCGTTCACCGGTTCAACGGGTTGGGTCGCGCGTTACGGGGCTGGCGAGGTTTCGCAGTTCAATAGCGCCGAGATGATCGCCGAGAAGTGGAACATCAGCCGCGACGACATGGAAGCCTTTGCCGTTGAATCACACGAACGTGCGATTCGTGCACGGGCCGAAGGTCGTTTCGAGAATGAGATCTTCGAATTCAATGGTCTCAACTTCGATGAAGGCCCCCGTGAACCGAACTGGGAAAAGATCCGTTCGCTGCAAACACTCACCGAAGGTGGTCGAGTCACCGCTGCGTGTGCTTCGCAGATTTCTGATGCGGCCGCCGCGATGCTCATCGCTGGCGAAGATGCCATAAAGCGCCACGGTCTCAAGCCCCGTGCTCGCATTCATCACATCTCGGTACTGGCCGATGATCCGATCTACATGCTCACTGCACCGATTCCCGCAACAAAGCGTGCACTTGAAAAGACCGGCCTCACCATGGCCGATATTGACCTCGTTGAAATCAACGAAGCTTTCGCCAGCGTTGTGCTCGCATGGCAGAAGGAACTCGACGCCGATCTTTCCAAGGTCAACGTGAACGGTGGCGCGATTGCCCTCGGTCACCCACTCGGTGCCACCGGCGTTCGCCTTATGACCACGATGCTCAATGAACTTGAGCGCACCGGCGGTCGTTACGGACTGCAGACGATGTGTGAAGGCGGCGGCCAGGCCAACGTCACGATCATTGAACGCCTGTAATCGTTACAACTTCCTTTCAGACGCGACGAAGGCCCGGCATTACGCCGGGCCTTCGTAGTTTTCAGAAGCTTTGTGATCAGTCGAGTTCGGCACCGAGCAGAGAGATGAAGCTCACCATCTCGCCCGGGTAGCCACCAAGGTTATGAGTGAGCGCCAGCTTGCGACCTTCGGCCAGCGAGTGGATCTTGCGCTCTTCGGGGACTTCGCCGCGAAGTTGCAGGAACGCTTCGAACATCATGCGCAAACCGCTTGCACCGGTGGGGTGGCCGAAAGACTTCAGGCCGCCATCGGGGTTCACGGGAAGTTCACCGTCGAGGTCGAACACGCCGTCGAGCACATCGCGCCATGCGGTGCCGCGAGCCGAGAACTGAAGATCTTCCATAAGAAGAAGTTCGGTGGGCGTGAAGCAGTCGTGAACTTCGGCCATTGCGACCTGTTCACGAGCATTGGTAACGCCGGCCTGGGCGTAGGCATCGACCGCACATGCAGCGATCTCGGGGAAGGTCGTGTAGTCGTAGTTCGGGTCGGTGAGTCCGCCGCCGTTACCAGCAATGAATGAAAGCGCCTTCACATAGATCGGCTTATCGGTGTACTTGTGAGCATCTTCAGCACGACACACGATTGCGGCAGCCGAACCATCGGCAACACCCGCGCAGTCGAAGAGACCGAGCGTGCCCGCCATCTTCGGGGCCTTCTCGACAGTTTCAACTGTGATCTCTTTGCGGAACTGCGCACGAGAGTTTCGGGCACCGTTGAAGTGGTTCTTCACCGCAATATGGCTGAGTGCAGCGCGCATCGTGTCTTCGTCGACGCCGTACTTATTGCCGTATGCCGGAACGATCATTGAGAACATCGCGGCTGCGGTAAGCGTGCGTGCTGTGCCGTCGTTGGGAATTGGGTTGGCATTGAGGCCTTGGAAGCCGGTGTCCTTCACCTTTTCCGCGCCGACAACCATGCACAGGTCATAGGCGCCCGAGGCCAATGCGTAGGAAGCCTGACGGAGCGCTTCAGAACCTGTTGCGCAGTAGTTCTCGACCCGAGTCACCGGCTTGTTCTGCAACTGCAGAGCACGCGCAAGAGCGATACCGCTCATTGCGCTCTGCGCGGTGCCGAACCAGTAGGCGTCGACATCGTCTTTGTTGACGCCGGCTGAGGCATAGGCCTCGTTGGCGGCATCGATCATCATGTCGTCGAGGCTGGCTCCCCAGTTCTCAACAAAGTTGGTGCAGCCCATTCCAACGATGGCTACCTGGTCGCGAATTCCATGACTAGCCACGGATCAGCTTCCCCTTCCAGAAGTAGTTGTGGATGCCATCAGCGGTGAAGAGACGACGGAAAGTCATCTCGACACGGCCGCCAATGGCGACCTCTTCAAGATCAGTATCGGTAAGTTCGATTGGCAAACGTCCGCCACCGTCGAAATCGACGACAGCGAAGATGATCGGCGGGCTTGGCGAGTACGCCATGCGATCAACCGTGAACGTTGCGATAGTGCCCTGCACGTCAGCCATCGGTGCGTCTTCCATTTGATCGGTGCGCTGACCGTCAGACGAAACTCGCATCGGTGGCAGGAAGACGTCACCAGTCTGTGAATCGCGACTACCAACGAAACCAAACTTCCAATCGGTCGTTCGAGCAGCAGCGGTTCCCGAAGGACGCGCCGGTTCTGGACGACGAGGCGGTTCGACGTTGATCATGCCGCGCCATGAAAGGAACCGGCCGTAGGCAAGCGGTGCACCCGACTCAAGTTGCGATGCAATCGAGCGAGCCGGCGTGTACTTCGCAATCGCTGGCGTTGTGCGAAGACTCATGACGTCGGCACCATCGGCAAGAACAACAAGCGCAATGGTTTGACCAGGTTCGGCGTTCTCAAGTGCGTTGGCCAGCACCAAACCGGGCTGCGCTGCGCCGGTGCATCCGATCGTTGCGGTGAGGTCGTCAACCACCTTGGCGGCGCCGACCTTTGATGCAAGCGCAGAGCCGATTCGAGCAGTGGGAGCGGCGACGGCAACGAGGTCAATCTGGTCAGCGCTCAGACCG
>SYBH01000058.1 GCA_005787345.1 Actinomycetota bacterium | reverse complement strand
GAGGTCAGGGGTTCAATTCCCCTTAGCTCCACAAACCCCGGCAACGACAAAAGCGGCGACGCAAGCAATCTTCGCGACCGTAAGGCGTCCCGAGATCAGACTGTTTCAGCGAATAACTTGACGCTGTCTTTGTCGCCGGCCACTAGGACCATTGCCCCAGCACCCAAAATCGTGTCAGGAGTGGCGTAGGTGAACCCCTCACCCACGGGCTTTATACACACCACGGTCACGTTGAACGTGGCCCGCACCTGGGCATCGGCAAGCGTCTTGCCCCACATGTCAGCCGGGACCCTCGATTCCACGAGGGCGAAACCCTCATCGAGTTCGATGTAGTCCACCACCTTGCCGGTGACCTGGTGAGCGATTCGTCGACCCATTTCGTGCTCGGCAAGCACGACATGCTTGACGCCGATGGCTTCCAGAATGCGCTTGTGTGCGGTGGTGGCTGCCTTCGCCCAGACGTCGTCGATGCCCATGTTCTTCAGTTCGGCCACAGTGAGGATGCTGGCCTCCACGTCACCCACGCCGACAACTACATGGTCAAAATCGTTGGCACCGAGTTGTTCGAGCACCTGACGACGGGTGGTGTCACCCACCACGGCCTTGGCCAAATAGGGACTGAGTTGAGCCACCACGGTCTCGCTGGCGTCCACCCCCAGCACGTCATGGCCAAGCTCGGTCAGTTCCCGGGCCAAGCTGCCGCCGAAACGGCCGAGGCCGATCACCAAAATGTCTTCACCGTGGCGTGAGATACGCCGCCTCTTGTCAGCCAATGAGGGGCCGCCCTTCCGGATAGCGCAAAAGCAATTGCCGCCTTCTTAACACGAGTGCCACGCCAAAGGTGACCGGCCCGAGACGACCTAACAGCATGAGAACACTCATCAGGAATCTACTTACGGGCTCGAGCTCGGGCGTGATCCCGGTACTGAGGCCCACCGTGCCCACTGCCGACACCGTTTCGAAGAGCACGTCGCCCATGGCCAACGCCGGGCTTGTGGCAGCGATGGCCAGCGTCCCTAATGCCACCGAGCCGACACCGAGAAGTGCCACGGCCAGCGCCTGACGTTGGGTGGCCTCTGACAATCGGCGTCCAAAGGAGTTCACTTCGCGGTCGCTGCGCAGTTCGGCGATGATCACAAAGCCCAATAGGGCAAAGGTTGTCACCTTGATACCCCCAGCGGCCGAGGCGCTTCCGCCACCGATGAGCATCAGGGTCGAGGTCAGGAACTGCGCCCCGGGACCGCTCTGGCCGTAGTCGAAAGTGTTGAAACCGGCCGTGCGGGGCGTAACGGCGGCGAACGCCGAGTTGAGTGCCCGTTCGGCCCCGCTACCCATAGTCCCGAAGGTGCCCGGGTTGTTCCACTCGAGTACCGCATAGCCAAAGGTTGCGACCACCAGCAGGGCTGCAGTCGTGAACAGGGTGAGACGGGTGTGAATCGACCAGCGCCGATAGTGCCAACGAGTGTTCACCACCTCCAGCACCACGGGGAAACCGATGCCGCCAATAATCACAAGCAGCATGACTGGGGCTAGCACGGCCACCTCGCCGGAGTAGCCGACCAAATTGTTCGTGAACGTTGAGAAGCCCGCGTTGTTGAACGCCGAAATTGCATGGAAGGTGCCAGTCCACAGTGCCGAGAAAAATCCATCGTCACTGGTTCTCCAGAACACACCGGTGAGCACGATGGCGCCGAGTACTTCGACTATCACGTAGAACACGGCGATGCGCTTCACTAGCGATCGAAGGTTGCCGGAATCTGCCTGGTTTTGTTCGAGTTGGGTGGCGAGTCGAGCCCGCAGGCCCAGTCGGCGAAACACCAGTACGGCGAGCACAGACGCGAACGTGGTGATGCCGAAACCCCCGAGTTGGATCAGCCCCAGAATCACGACCTGCCCAAAGCGACTCCATTCGGTGGCGGTATCCACCACCGTCAAACCAGTAACGGTGAGAGCTGAGGTTGCAGTGAACACCGCTGTGTCGATCCCCACGCCGGCTGACTGACCCGACACCGCCACTGGTAACAGCAGCAATAACGCGCCGACTGACACCACCACCAGATAGGCGGCGATGATCAACCGGGTGGGATGCAGCCACGCTGTACTGCGCTGGTTGGCCATGGGGCGAGACGCTCCTTTCACCGATGGGAAACCGATCAGGTCACGAGTGAGGAAACCGAATCAGGGACCACACCAGTTGCGAACGCTACCTGTTCAATGCCGACTCTCCGTGCCGATGGTCAGTCCAGCCGGGGCGCACTTGCAGCAGTCGAAGCGTTCATGGCATGGGTGCGACGGGCGCTTTACCTACGAGTCGCCTGATTGCCATTCGAGAACCGGAACGTCACGCCAAAGACGCTCTAGGTCATAGAACGCACGGGTTTCTTCATCGAAAATATGAACGATGACATCGCCATAATCAACGAGCACCCAAGTGCCATCATCGAGCCCCTCAACCCGAATGGGCTTTGGGCCTCCGGCCAAGGAGACGTCTTCTTCAATGCCCGCTGCGATCGCTCGAACCTGACGATTGCTTGCACCGGAGGTGATGACAAACCATCCGGTGATGGAGAGAACGTCACCGACGTCCAAGATCACAGTGTCGGCATCGGTCTTCTTCTTCGCAGCACGCGCAATCTCTAGATGGAGTTGAAATTCCTCGTCGGGATTCACTTGCGAACCGTTGTTGAAGTCATGGAGTTGACGGTAGACGTTGACGACGACGCCAAACCGGATGAGCCGCTCGTAGGTCCGAATTTTTCGAGGAAGTCCTCGCCGAGAATGACCGTCATGTCAGCACCTGAGTTCGATTGTTTGCTTGCGACAAGTTCGCCCATTGTCAATGCGCGCTGCATCTGTTGTGCCGTTGCCTCGGACGTTCCGTCGAAGTAAATGATTTGTGTCGTCACTTGGCCAAACGACTTCGCATTTCCGATGACATCAACCTGCCCGCCGGCAGCGTTCAAAATGATCGCTGCATTGATGCCATTGCTGAGTTGGCCTGTTCCGTCGAGGACTCGAAGACGAGGACGAGCCCCTGGCGCCCCATCGGGAAAGGGGACGATCGCCGCGACTGCGTCAAGAGCAGCCGACTCTTGCGCTTTCACCATTGGACCGCCTCCGGGTACCGGCGAACCGCTTGGTACCGGAACGACCGGAAGGGACGAAATACTCAACTGACCGCGAGCTATCGAAGCAACAAAGCGGCCCAAACCGGAAGCAGTGGTCCCAGGGAACGCTGTGCTCTCCGACTTCACCTTGGCCAACCACGCTTTCCAAAAGAGTTCTTGGCGAATGAGGCGATTGACGTCATTATCCTCAGGGCTCTTGCTTGTGAGGAATGCGGCGATCTGATCAGCTTTTAGCGTGACAGTTCCGATCGGAAAGACGATCGCATCCTGCGCATCTCGGACTGCATCCGGACTGTTGAAACTGATCGGTGCATACGGGCCAATCAATGTCGCCCATTCATTTGATTCGATCGCAAATTTTTCGTTGAAGTTGAGGTTAAGTACTTGCCCAACTCCGGCAGCTACCGCATCGATGCCTTCCGCTTTCCAAAACTCGGACAACGGAATCATTCCGTAGTTGGTCGGGATCCCAAGCGTTCCGGGGATGAGTAAGACGCCTCCCGACGAGTCTGAAGTCAACGCAAAGACAACGGCAGAGTCAAGAGTTCCGTCAGGAGCAATCACTGCACCAACCGCCGTGGGCGTTTTTTCGACCACCGCTTCATAACCAGGAGCTGCAGGATCAGTCACTCGTTTGACCAATTGACCGTCTGAACTATCCAAGATGATCTGTAATCCGAAAAACACGAGCACTGGGAGCACTGCGAAAAGGCAAACACCGACAAGGGCTGGATAACCGAAGCGCCACCATCGAGATCCGATTACTGGTTCGGTGCCGGGGATCAAATTCGGTGATGCTGCGCTGGCTCCGAAACCTCCCACGGGTGGCGATGTCCCTGCCTCTCCTCCGGCGACTCCCTTCCCCCGACGACCCGGGACCTTCTTCGCGGCTGCGGTCTGATTGTGTTCAGCCACGAGCGCAGAAAAATCGAAATCGTCGTCAGACGAGGGTGTTCCAGATGAAGGCGGAAGTGGAAGGTCGGGTGTCATGAGTCGTCCGAACCGTACAGCCCACGAGAACGAATCTCATCAATGACAGGGACTTCAAGAAAGGGCGACAATGGCCGACCGGAGCGGGCGCGATCACGCAATTCGCTGGACGAAATATCGAGACGAGGGATTGGTACCCTCACTGCTGACCAACCTGAAGGTGGCTCAGCATCGCTGTCACCATCACGATCAACAATGACCAACGTCGCGAGATCTTGCAGTTCTTCATAACGATGCCATGTGTGCAAATTCGTTGCAGCGTCGGATCCCATGATCAGAAACAGATGCTGATCGGGAGAAGCCGCTCGTAGGACCTGCAACGTATCGATTGTGTAGGTGACTCCGCCCCGATCAATCTCGAGACCGCTGGCTTCGAGACCATCGAAGCCTTGAACCGCTGCGCTGACCATTGCGAAGCGGTCAGATGCTTTTGATAACGGCCTCGTCCCCGTCTTTTGCCACGGATCATTGGCAACCATCAGGAGCACACGCTCAAGATGAAGGGCAGATCGGACCTCGATTGCAGCCGCAAGATGGCCGATATGAGGTGGATCAAATGTTCCGCCGAGAATCCCGAGACCGCGACGAACTTGAGCCATTCACGAGAGTGTACGGTCGACAGCTGGTGGGGTTCCCGTCGGCATACACAAAGTGGTGACACATGTCACGTGTTGCCTAGGGAACATACCCGCCCTTCCGTGCGGTTACATCAATGTCATTTCCCCCCGAAACGACATGTTCAGGATTTCGATCCCGAACAACACTGTCGGTGTAATCATCGGCACCAATTAGGAGTCCCCCGCTATGAGCGATTCAGTCGGCCAATACCTCAACGAAATCGGTCTTGTTCCCCTCCTCACCGCGCTTGAAGAGCGTGAACTTTCACAGACCATCGAAAAGGGCGTTGCTGCCTCTGCACGTCTTGAGAACGGGGAGCGTTCCATTGCCCTCAAGTCTGAAGTCCGAGCTGCGGCGGTGGCGAAGGATCGATTCATTCGCGCCAACCTCCGCTTGGTCGTGAGCGTTGCTCGTCGTTATCCGCTGCCCCCTGGCATGGAATTACTCGACCTCATTCAGGAAGGAAATATTGGACTTGAGCACGCCGTCGACAAGTTCGATTGGCGGAAGGGCTTTAAGTTCTCGACCTACGCCACGTTCTGGATCCGTCAAGCGATCGGTCGAGCACTGGACCAAAAAGCCAGCCTCGTTCGTCTCCCCGGCGACCGCTCCGCCGGCCTGCGCGCTGCTTTGCGACAGGTGTCAGGCGACGGTGACCAGCTCGATTCTGAGAATGCCTGGCTTCACCGCCTGACCACCCCAACCTCCCTCGACCGGACCATTGGCGAGGACGATTCCAACGAACTCGTCGACATCCTTCCTGATTCACTCCCTGGGCCCGAAGAAATCGTCCTTGAGCAGATCGACCACGAGATGATTGCCTCGCTGCTCTCCGTTCTCGATCCACGTGCCCGCCTTGCAGTTGAGCAGCGGTTTGGCCTCCACGATGGGCGCCGTCGGTCCTACCGCGAGGTCGGTGACGAACTCGGAGTCACCGCCGAAGCCGCTCGTCGTCTCGTGAAACGGGCGATGGCCTCGGTGAGAGAAAGTGCCCCAGACACCATCGACGCCGTCTGATTCTGCCCCTTGCAGAAATGGCTTTGCGCTCAAGGGCGCGAGTCCATCAACCTTGTGCCTGTGACAACCGATTGGTCTCCCTCTTCTTGGCGTTTGCGAAGCGTCGTTCAGCAGCCCGAATGGGCCGACCTCGCCGTTCTTGATGACGCGGTCAAACGACTTCGGTCCATGCCCCCGCTTGTCTTCGCCGGGGAGGCACGCAGTCTCACCGCCGATCTTGCCAAAGTCGCAAACGGTGAGGCCTTCCTCCTTCAGGCGGGAGATTGTGCGGAATCTTTCGACGCATTCAGCGCTGACTCCATTCGCGACAAGCTCAAAGTCATTCTGCAAATGGCCGTCGTGCTCATGTACTCGTCTGGAGTTCCGGTCGTAAAAGTTGGGCGCATCGCCGGTCAGTTCGCAAAACCGCGTTCTTCAGGAACCGAAACGATCGATGGCGTCGAACTGCCTTCATTCCGCGGACACATGGTGAACGACATCGACTTCACCGCAAAGGCTCGTGCCGCCGACCCCGAACGCCTCATCACGGCGTATCAGCAGTCGGCATCGACACTCAATCTCCTCCGGGCCTTCACGAAGGGAGGATTTGGGGACCTTTCACGCGTCCACGCTTGGAATCAAGAATTTATTGCGTCGAGCGCAGAAGGCCGGCGATACGAAGAAGTAGCAGAGGGAATTGAGCGTGCGCTGCAGTTCATGTCTGCCTGCGGAGTCGACACACTTTCGACACCACAGTTGCATACCGTTGACGTTTCAACGAGCCACGAGGCACTCATCCTCGGTTACGAAGAAGCGCTCACGCGCCAAGATTCG
>SYBH01000057.1 GCA_005787345.1 Actinomycetota bacterium | reverse complement strand
GACGCCGACGTCGTCATGTTCATCTACCGAGACGACGTCTACAACCTCGACTCACCCGATCGCGGTACCGCCGAAATCCTTATCAGCAAGCACCGAAACGGGCCCACGGGCATGGTGCGCCTTGCGTTCCTCGATCACTACACAAAGTTCGCCAATATGGCGCGAGGCACCTGAACATCTACCCCATGAACTTCGTCATTTTCGATTATGCGGCATGAAGAAGTGAGTCGGTCGCCCCATCATCGTCTGGCTCAACCTCGTTGCGATGGTTCGATTTGCGGCGCCAAACGAGATAGATCAGCGAGCCTGTCGCAATCGGGAGTGCAAAGGTGAATGCTCGATAGACGATCACTGCCGAGAGTGCGACGGATGGTTCCACTCCGGCACCCATGAGCCCTGCGGTGATCGCACCGTCGAGAACGCCGACACCGCCAGGAGTAGGGATGAACGACGTCGCGACTCTGGCGATCAAATAAGCGCGAAGAATATCAAGAGCGGAAATCGCAGACGGCGAAAGATCGTTGATCACAACGACGAGTATGAGCGCACCAAACAAGGTGGAAAGTGCTCCGGCGCCAATGAGTTTTGGTGCGCGATTGCGGACAAGTTCGTTCGCTCCCGACCGAAAGCGGTGCACGGAGGCCCGGAACCTGGCTCTGCGAAACGCCCCTTGTGTCCGACTCGTTCGTGTAATGGTGTTTTCGATGAAATGCAGGAGGGCTTGACTTGCCCGAGAGTCGCTGCTCAGAACCATCCAGATGATGCAGGAAAGTAGGAGCGCAATCAGCGCACTCCCTATTTGCAACAGGTCGATGGTGTTGGTCCCGCGCAAAATCATTGAGGCTCCAATGATGATGAGGAGACAAACCCAACGACCAATTGCGAATGCTTGACCGCTGGCGAAGACGGTGAGGGCAGCTTGTTCGGATCCGTGGCCGAGGCTCCGACAGATCCTTATTCGAGCTGCGATTCCAACGACTGATCCGCCCGGGAGCCCATTGGCCGCAGTGAGGTTGACTTGATCGAGCACGACCCCGTTTCGGATTCGAAGGTGTGAATGTGTGAGTCGATACACGATTCCTCGGGAGATCAGCATTGTGAACCAGCACGCAGCAACAAGAGCAAGGGCCGGAAGGGTGAGTGAACCGAGTTGGGTGAAGGCGGAACCAAGAAGCTCGCGAAGCCTCACCCCCGCAACTCCAAGTGCAAGAACCACCACAACGAAACCAATCGGATACGACCAACGACGGAACTTGTGGTTCGACCAACACTGACTGAGGGTGTTTCTCCTCACCGTCTGATGCGGTGAAGACACCGACAGAGAAACTGCGGCCGGATCCGGTCTAATGACCGACTTTCTGGTCACGAGAGCGACGGTACAGAAGCGGGTTCACCGTGAATAGAGCGAACGGTGTCTGTTCGCCTCGAAATCACATGATGCTCACCATGCCGTCACCTGAGCGTCACCAACGGTTGATTTCTAGGCCGAAACAGGGCTCGAGGCACCTGAACAGGCTTTTTCACCAGCCACTACTACGCTCTGTCGTATGTCAAGGCCGGTTCTACCGCAGCCGAAAGTGCGTCGTGGGCTGTTTGGTCTCGTGGCGATGTTCGCCGTGCTCTTCCTATGGGCTGGTCCCGCCGCCGCACATGTTGATTTCCTCGGCAGTACCCCGGGAAATGTTTCGACAGTGCCTGGTCCGGTCTCCGAGGTGGTTTTTGAGTTCTCAGGCGAGGCCGACCCCATTACCAACGACTTTCGAATTGAAAACTCGGCTGGCGACTCCATTCCTATTCGTTCCGTCGCGAATGATGGCGACAACAAAATTTTGGTGACAACAGCCGACCCCATCAACGTTGGTCGGACCAAAGTCTTTTGGGCGCTTCGTGGCGCTGACGGGCACAAGATGTCGGGTTCAATTGTCTTCACGGCCACTCAGGCTCCTGCCGCCGCGGTGCCGGCACCAGAAGCTTCGGGCACTCCAAAGGCAACCGCTCCAACTTCGAACACCGTCAGTGAAGGCGTTGATGACGGTTTGGCGCAAGGCTCACCGTTTCCGGAAGTAACGCTCACGTCAAGCGACTCGGGATTCGCTGAAACAGTTGGAGTAGTTGCGCGCTGGCTTGTCTATGGGGCAGTGCTCCTTGCCGTTGGAGCATTGGCGTATCTGCTTTGGGTCCACAGGGGTACTCGTTTAGAGAGCCGGCGAATTGTTTTCTTCATTAGGCGGGCTGCGGTTCTTATCGTTATTGGTTCTGTCGTCGAGTGGTTTGCGCAGCTTGCGCTCTGGAATGGCGATGGGATCGGGGACCTTGTTCGCCCAGCGGTCTGGGGCGAGCTCGGATCTACGGGATTCGCACTCGGCACGCTTTTTCGCATTGTCGGTGCTGTGCTTGTGCTTCGATTCGTCGCCATTGAGGTCGTTCATGATGATGCCTTTGACGACGCCAGAGCAGCGGACCTCGATTGGATCACCGAGCCGGAGGTACGCGGTTCGGTGATGCTTGATCGTCAATCACGCTCAGAAACATTGACTCGGGTCAGGGTTGAGTCAGGGCCCCTTGCTCTGCTTGGAGCAGCCCTTTTAGTGCTTTCTGAATCCTTCATTGGCCACACCGCAAGCATTGAACCTCGTGTTCTTATGGGAGTAAGCGGCGCAGTGCATCTGACGGCAGCAGCTATCTGGGCCGCTGGCGCATGGTTGCTGGCAGCAACGCTGTGGCGGCGCCATCGGCGGAACGAGCCTCTGAATGCGCGACTTTTAGTCACTCGATTCTCAGTCCTAGCAACGTGGTCACTGGTTGCAGTGGCGTTGTCGGGGACGGTCCTGGCCTGGGCGATTCTTGAGCAGCCATCGGCCTTGTGGGCGTCGGAGTTTGGTCGACTGTTACTCGCGAAGGTTGTTGTGGTTATCGCTATAGGAGGTATTGGTCTTCATAATCATCGAGTGCTTCTCCCCGCGCTTGTGTCGGGTGATGAATCCTCTGAGCAACGTTTTCGCCGGACGATTGCGATTGAGTCATTGCTCTTCGTTGTTGTCCTTTTGATTACTTCTCTCCTTGTCATCGCTAATCCGCTTTCGTAAGTGTTCTGCGTATTCATTCCATCGGCTATTGATCTTCCCCCGTTTCCAGTCCACAAATAATTGAGGTGCAAAATGAACTACCGCCGTGTTTTCTCGTTGATAACCGCGACCATCGCTGCCGGAGCACTTGTCGCTGCATGCTCTTCCGGTGAGAGTCACTCTTCAATGTCGGACGCTTCAAAGCCGACAATTCCAGCGTCGGCGAATTTTAACTCCACTGATGTTGGCTTTGCGCAGGGAATGATCCCTCATCACGTGCAGGCGGTGGAGATGGCCGACCTTGCGTTGGAAAAGACCACGAATGCCGATGTGCTTGCGTTGGCGAAGCAAATCAAGGCGGCGCAGAATCCCGAAATTCAAACGATGTCCGGTTGGTTGGAAAGTTGGGGCCAGAAAGTTCCCTCCACAGACGTTGGTGCCGGTCACGATATGGCCAACATGGACGGAATGATGATGGACGGAATGATGACCGAAGCCGACATGAAGAAACTCGAGTCATCATCGGGAACGGCGTTCGACAGACTCTGGATCGAACTCATGATTCAGCACCATGAGGGCGCAGTTCGAATGTCGGAAGACGAACTGAAAGATGGCAAAAACCCTGACGTGAAGGCACTTGCTCAGACGATCATTACGTCACAGCAGGCTGAAATCACTGAAATGAATGTATTGCTGACGAAACTTCCGAGTTGAATTCCGATCCGTTGCACTCGTTGGTGAGGAGGCGACAGCCGTGATGAGTCGACGACCGCTTGGATCACTTGAGTCAGAAATACTTGAAGTCCTTTGGAAGAGTGGCGTCCCGCTTACTCCATCCGAAGTTCTTGATCGACTCGATGCTGATCTTGCGTACACAACTGTTATGACGGTTCTTGGTCGATTGTGGGGAAAGGGGCTTGCTGATCGGACGAAGACGGGTCGCGCCTTTGCCTATTCCGCAGCAGTGAGCGAGGCCGACTTCTCTGCCGATCGAATGCGAAAGGTGCTCGACGAAAGTAGTGACAGACTTGCCACGATGTCGCATTTCCTTGATGGGCTTGATAGTGGTCAGCAGCGCGAATTGCGCAGGATGCTTGAGGATCTTGCGTGATGAGTGCTCACTTCCTCTTGCCGTTTCTCCTCGTCATCGTTTGTCTCGGGAGTGCGTGGTTCTTAGCCCGGTTCCTTGCCCCGAGTGTTGGCGTGGTGACACTCACGGTTTCGGTAATGCTGGCATTTTGCACAACCATTTTGATGTTCGTGCAACTTGGTGGCGCAGGGATTTCAGAGGTCGCTTTTGTTTCTGACGCGCTTGGGTGGTGTCGTGCGCTCTACGGGGGTGACCATGGTGCACCGCTGTTTCTTGGAGTCGTTACTACCCTCGTTCTCGGGCTGATCGCAGCGCGAATGGGCCGTCATGTCCATCGCGTTTTTCAAGATCGCAACGCGTTTGGTGATGTTGACGGAGTTGAGGTCGTTCGGTCGAGTCAGCCAGTTGCCTTTGCGGTCCCAGGTCCCCGAGGTGGCGTCGTAATCAGCAGCTCATTGCTTTTCGCTCTTGATCGTCATGAGCGGAGTGTGGTTCTTGCCCACGAAAACGCTCATCTCCGTCATCGACATCACCTCTACATTCATCTCGTTGAGACGTGTGCCAAAGGGCTTCCTCTTCTTCGTCCGTTTGCTCGCAAGGTGAAATATTTGACCGAACGGTGGGCCGATGAATCAGCAGCCGAGCGCGTCGGCTCTCGGGACCTCGTAGCAACGACGATTGCTCGGGTGGCGCTGCTTCCATCAAGCGAGATGAGGGCGCACTCGCTTTCGATTGGTGGCGGCAATGTCGTCACCCGAGTCGAGGCGCTGGTTGCGCCACTCCCCGTTACGCCAGTGCGAGTCACTCTTTTCGGTTGCTCTGTGGTGATTACTGCGGTGCTTGGTCTTATTCTTCAACTGCACCATCTGGTCGATTTCGTCACTCATGCCGGGCATCTCTAACTTTCGACAGAGCGGACATTCTTGGAGAGCGCGCCCTACGCTGTTGCTATGAAACTTGGGGATGAAGTCACCGTGCACATGAATGCCTCACCGGAACAGGTATGGGCGTTGGTGAGCGATGTCACGCAGATTGGGCGCTACAGCCCCGAAACCTTTGAAGGCGAATGGCTCGATGGCGCAACGGGTCCAGCAGTCGGTGCGCGCTTTCGCGGCCACGTGAAGCGGAACCAAAAAGGACCGACCTATTGGACCAAGTGTTATGTGACTGCCTGCGAACCCGGTAAGGAATTCGCATTCGGTGTTGGTGAGCCTGGCAAAGCGGCAATCAATTGGGGCTACCGACTCGCGCCGGGGGCAAACGGCGGCACTGATGTCACCGAGTACTTCCAACTAGCTCCGAAACTTCCTATGAAGATCTACTGGGGATTGTTGGGATGGAGCCGGGGCAAGACCAACCGCAACGGTATGCGAACCACTCTTGAACGCATCAAGAAGGTCGCCGAGGCGGACGCGGCGTCGACAACCTGACGTAGGTCGTCAGATCACTGCACCGACGGCGTCGGAACTGGAGACCACCGGAAGTCCGGTCTTCTCCCATACCTGCATTCCACCGGTCATGTTCACTGCATCGATGCCGTGGTTGATGAGCCATGCAGTGACCTTGCCCGAACGATTGCCTGATCGACAGATCACGACGATTCGGCGGCCATCACGGAGTTGGTCAAGTCGGTCAGGAAGATCGCTCATTGCAATGTGGATAGCGGCGGGTGCGTGACCCGCTTCCCACTCGTCGTTCTCACGAACATCAAGCCAAAGGGCATCCGCGTCGGCGGCAGCGGTTTCAACATCAACTGCGGGAAGCGTGGCCGGAATGTTGCCGGTCGACCACGCGGTGTAGCCGCCAATGAGATCAGAAACATCGGTGAATCCGTGTGATCGCAGAAGACTCGAAGCGATTGCTGAGCGGTAACCGCCAGCGCAGAACACGACGGTTGGGGCGTTCGGGTCAAGCTCGCCCAGGTTGCGAAGGAGCGATGGCAGGCCGATGTGTTTCGCGCCAGGAACGGAGCCGAGGGCCACTTCCCCAGGATTACGAACGTCAACCAGAACAAGATCTTTCACGGATGCGATTCGTTCTGCGAGATCGTCAACTGAGAGTCGTGACAAGCGTTCGACATGTTGGGGATAAGAAACGAAGGTGGCGATTGGTTCTGTGAGGGCACCGATGACGTTGTCGAAACCAATACGAGCGAGCCGCATCTTCGCCTCAGGTTCGTGACCAGGATCGGTCACCAAGATGATGGGTGTTCCTGGCTCCATAACCTCGCCGGTGTATTCGGCGAATCGACCGCCAAGTCCGATGTTGATCGAGCCACGTAGATGTCCTTGTGAAAAAGCAAGGTCATCACGTGCGTCGATAACAACCGCGCCGCCGGCTTGATGCATGAGAACCGTTGCAAGGTCGAGTCCCTTGACGGTGACATCGTGATCAAGAAGTGCACGTGACTCGCGGTTCTTGTTGGCAGCAAAGGCGAAATACAACGGAGCCACTGACTGACCTTGAGTGACGACGTCGACGAAGTCTTCAGCAACCATTGGCTGCAGCGCATAATTCATGCGTCGTTGCTCGCCAATAGTCGACACAGTTTCGGTAGACAGATTCTTTCCGCAGGCTGATCCGGCGCCGTGCGCGGGATAGACCTTTGTCTCGTCGGGCAGAGTCATCAACTTGTCGTGCAGTGAGCGATAGAGCTGGAAGCCAAGTTCCTCTGCAGTGACACCAACCGATGCAAGAAGGTCAGGACGACCAACATCACCAATAAAAAGTGTGTCTCCGGTGAGCACGGCTGCTGGTGTGCTGTCGGGGCCACCGGGGCGAACGACAACGCAAATGGATTCAGGCGTATGTCCAGGAGTTTCAAGGATCTCAAGTTCAACGATGCCGAGACTGATGCGGTCGCCGTTGGAATGAGTCTCAATGGGGAAGCCGACGCGTCCAGCAGCTGCGGCTCCATAGACGATGTCGGCATCAGTGCGGGCCGCAAGTTCAAGGTGACCAGAAAGAAAGTCGGCGTGGAAATGAGTCTCAATGACTTTTGTGATCGTGAAGCCGTGAGCTTCAGCATCGGCGAGGTACTGGTTGACATCGCGCTGTGGATCGACGATCACAGCGTGGCCAGTGGATTCGTCGGCGATGAGGTAGCTCGCGTGGGACAAACAGTCGAGGTAGTACTGCTTGAGGAACATGGGTGTCTCCTTTGCCTTGCATTGCGGTGAGATCATGATACCCTATGGGGTATGTGTAAACAAACAACATGCAGAAAATGTGGTCGTCCGTCGTGGGCTGGATGTGGAGCTCACGTCGAACAGGTACTTGGAAACGTGCCGAAAGCCGATCGCTGCCAGTGCAATGCAAAGAGCGGCGTAAGCGGTTCAAAGCGCACGACACCCAAGAAGGAATCAGTCACCGTCGGGGCGTCACCCGAGAAAAAGCGCTGGTTCCGTCGCTAAATGTTGCCAACTCGCACAGAACCAGTGCGTTGGACTCAACTCATGGGAGTACCCAGGGGAGAATGACTATGGAAATCAATCCAGATGTGAAGACCGATCTTCAAAAGCGACTTCGTCGTATTGAGGGTCAGGTTCGAGGTGTTCAAGGGATGCTTGAAGAAGACCGAGAGTGTCGTGACATCGTCACGCAGATCGCGGCGGTGACGAAGGCGATGGAACAGGTGGGCTTTAAGATGCTTGCGTCCGGACTGGTGTCGTGTTTGCAGGACCCTGAGCGGTCGGCTGCAGAGGGCTACCCCGTTGAAGAGGTAGAGCGCCTCTTCCTCAAACTGACCTAAGTCGTTCACCAACCAAAGCGAGGAAAAGCACATGACTGAACACACCCATGGCAAAGAGGTGCTGCGACCACTTGCAATGGAGGGTCGCGCACTTCGCCAGATGATCCCGGATGTGTATGCAGGCTTTGCTGAACTCAGCAAAGCGGCGATGGCGCCGGGTGCTCTTGAACTGAAGACAAAGGAACTCTTGGCTTTGGTGATGGGCGTAACTCTTCGATGCGACGGCTGTATTGCCACTCATGCTCGAGGTGCAGCTTCGGCTGGAGCTACTCGTGAAGAAGTCGCGGAAGCAATCGGCGTCACGTTGTTGATGAACGGTGGACCAGGAACGGTGTACGGACCGCGTGCCTACGATGCTTTTATTGAATATATCGAAGCAATCGAAGCGAAGGACGCCCCAGCCGCGGGCTAACTCCAGTACCCGTCATTGCATCCGCATCGTCGCTAGGGTCACGCCATGGCGAGTGACTTTCAAATGAAGGCAATGAACAAGGTGCATAGCGCGACGCTGAAGTTGAGTGGCGGCCGCCTTGGTTGGCACATGTACGGAATGCCAGTTGTCGAGCTCACAACCATTGGCCGAAAGTCCGGACAACCGCGCACCTCGTTGCTGACCTCCCCTGTGCAGAACGGCGATGCGTTTGTCATTGTTGCGTCTCGTGGTGGTGACGACATCAACCCCGCATGGTTTTTGAATCTGAAGGCGAACCCTGAAGTCACGGTGAAGTCAGGCCGCAAAGCTGCAGTGAAGATGCACGCTCGCATTGCTGAAGATGCTGAGCGCGATGAACTGTGGAAGCGCATCATGGACTACAAGCCGCACTACGGCGGCTACCAGAAGAAGACCGAGCGACTGATTCCGCTCGTCGTTCTTGAACCAATTCACTGAATTCGATTGTGTGGTGAAGTCGGGCCTTTTGGGGCCATACATGGTGCATGCGAATCGCTTCGATGCGTTGAGGCCCTTGGCATCGCGTGATTTCGATGTGTTTCGGGCGACGAGCGTGTCACCGAGGTCAAACGAACCGAATAGCAACGCGATGGGGCTTTTGCGCGCTTTTGTGGTTAGCGTTGCTTTCACATCGCAGTTCAAACGGAACGCGATGAAATGAAAAGTTGAGAAATGACTACAGGTACCGTGAAGTTCTTCAATGCCGAAAAGGGTTTCGGCTTCATCTCACGTGAGGGTGGCGACGATGTGTTCGTTCACTTCTCCAACATCCAGGCCGAGGGCTACAAGTCCCTCGACGAAGGACAGACCGTCGAGTTCGACATCACCAAGGGTCAGAAGGGCGATCAGGCCGAGAACGTTCGGGTCATCTGATTGCACTCCCCTTCGGGGAACCATTTGTGTTACTGCCGGCCCGCAAGGGCCGGCAGTTTCTGTTTTGGAGCGCAACGTAACAGTGCCCTCAACCGGAACAATCCGAAAACGACAAAGGCCCCGGCTTAAGCCGAGGCCTTTGTTTCGTTCGCTCGAAAGAGCGGCTGGTTCAGCCGACCTTCTTGAGAGTGTTGCGATCACGGTGAACGATGGTGAGGCCCTTGGCCTTGACCTCGTAGGTCGTGGTCTCGTCGTAGCTCCACTCGCCGTCACCAATGGTGAGCGTGCAGGTGTAGGACGGCGTGCTGGCGTTGGCTTCGAGGTGCTTGTTGGAAAGCACACCGTAGGAGGTTGAACCGCGTTCGGCCCGAAGTTCAATGACCTTGGAATCGGCCTTGGCGGAACCACCGGCAATCACGGTCTGGCCACGCGGCACCATGAATGAGCGCATGAATTCGCCATTGGCGGCATCCCAGAGCCAGTAGCCGACCTCGGTGTGGAACGGCTCATCTTCGCCCTGCTTGTAGGCGGCCATGCGGTAGTCAAGGCCGAACATCTGCTGGACACCATTGTCAACGGGGCCGAACGGCTTGAGTTCAACCTTTTCGCGGTACGGGGTCTCGACGATTTCGCCAACATCGTGGTGGTAGGAAATGTCGATGCCCTGATCGCCTTCCCATGAGCCAGCAAGGCCGGCAAGGGGGCCGAGTTCAGCGGTTGTGGGGACTGGCATGTTGATTCTCCGGAAGTTGAGATGGGCCGGACTACCGGCCGATTCGTTTGCGAACTCGGACCTTATCGGGAACGGGGGACGGTTGTCTCAGTGAGTCTCCGCAAAAAGAGCGAAGGACCGGCGCCAGTGGAAATCCACCAACGCCGGTCCTAGCAAAGTCCGAGATCAGCCGGCTTCGGAGTGGGTGACGGGCTGTTCGCCCATCCATTCGCGCAATGTGTTCTTGAGCTTGGTCTGCTGGATGAACAGATCATGCTCGGCCGGGATCGGCGTGGCCGCCTGCGGAGCCTTGAAATAGAAGCTCAGCCATTCCTGTACGCCACTTTGGCCAGCACGAGCAGCGAGATCCATGAACAGCGCGAGGTCGAGAACGATCGGCGCAGCAAGGATTGAGTCGCGGCACAAGAAGTTGACCTTGATCTGCATCGGGTAACCCATCCATCCGAAGATGTCGATGTTGTCCCAACCTTCTTTGTTGTCACCGCGCGGTGGGTAGTAATTAATGCGAACGACGTGGTCGACGTTGCCGTAGAGCTCGGGGTAGAC
Organism: Actinomycetota bacterium; assembly: GCA_005787345.1. Classification (GTDB taxonomy): domain Bacteria; phylum Actinomycetota; class Acidimicrobiia; order Acidimicrobiales; family Acidimicrobilacustridaceae; genus Acidimicrobilacustris. The sequence goes on along the minus strand of SYBH01000057.1, from coordinate 22,920 downwards.
CTCGGGTTGAAGCACCGAGTCGATCACGCCAAGCTTCGACATCTCTTTGGTCTTGAAGTTGTCCGGATCGTCGAGCACCTCGCCGTCGCGGTTGCCGAGAATGTTGGTGGAGTACCAACCACGGAGACCAAGCATGCGGGCCTTGAGGCCAGGAGCAAGAAGGGTCTTGAGCCAGGTCTGACCAGTCTTGAAGTCCTTGCCGGCGATCGGCACATTCTCACGAGCGGCGAGTTCACGCATGCAGGGAAGATCGACGGAAAGGTTTGGTGCACCGTTCGCAAAGGGAACATGGGACATGAGTGCGGCATACGCGTAGATCTGGCTCGGCGAGATGTTCTCGTCGTTGTTGCGCAGGCCTTCTTCAAAGGACTCGATGGTCATGTGGACGGCGCTGGCCTCTTGGTACGCCTCGGTCGAACCACACCACACCATGACGAGACGATCGCAGTTGTTTTCGGTGCGGAAGTTTTCGATGTCGGCGATGAGGGCCTCAGCTTGGGCCATCTTGTCGGTGATGGTCTTGATGCGGGTGCCGTCGAGGCGCTTTACCCAGCGCTGATCGAAGACGGCGTCCATGGCAACAACGCCTTCGAGTTCGGCCGAGATGGGGCCGAGGTCGCGGTCTTCAAGTACGCCGGCGGTGCGGGCGGCTTCAAGAGCATTCGGACTGATGGGATCCCAGCCGCCGAACACAAGGTCACCGAGATCGGCCAGTGGCACGAACTCACGGATGAGCGGATTGCGGTTCTCGTCACGCTTACCCAGTCGGATGTGGGCGAGTTGGCTGAGAGAGCCAACGGGGACGGAATGGCCGTTGCGGGCGGAGATAACGCCAGCAATAAAGGTGGAGGCGACGGCGCCCATACCGGGGGTGAGAACCCCAAGGCGGCCGGTGGCAGGAGCAATGGTTACGGGTGTGTTCATGCCCGAAAGGATAGGTGAGTCTTGACAGTTGAGAAGTTAATTACAGAAAGACTTAACAGTAGGGTGGCGGGATGCCGACCTCAGACCGTCGTTCTCCCGTCGAGGGCCCATTGCTCAATCTCACCGTGCAGCAATTGGCCTACCTCGTTGCCGTGGCCGATCACGAAACGTTCTCCGACGCCGCGTCATCGCTCGGTGTAACGACCTCGGCGTTGTCGCAGGGACTCGCGGAACTTGAACGGCGTCTTGGACTTTCGCTGTTCGAACGACAGGGAAGGCGTCAGCTTTTGCGAGAAGAGACGAACGAGGTCCTTGCCTATGCCCAGCGCGTGGTTGCCGACACGCGTGATCTGGGCCGGTGGGTAGGTGCTGCTCAAGACGGTGGAGTCGGTCGTGTGCGGGTTGGAATGATTGACGCCGCGGCGGTCCATCACTTGCATGACGAGATGACCTCATTTCGTGCGCAGCATCCGGAAGTGGATCTCCGACTCGTTGTCGCTCCTTCGGGTGAATTGCTCGACCAGGTTCGTCGCGGGGATCTTGATCTCGCGGTGATCGTTGATCCCGAACATGTGGATGGACTCGATGTGACCCCGGTAGTGACCGAATCGCTTGTTGTCGTTGCACCTGCTGGGCAAGACATCGGTGCACCAAGCACATGGGGACCGTGGGTGTTATTTCCGCGGGGATCGAGAACTCGCCAACTCATTGAGCGCGCACTTGTCACGCGCGGCGCGGTCGTTGATGTTGTCGCCGAATCCCATCAGCCCGATGTGCTGCGCGAGATGACGCGACTTGGAATGGGATGGTCAGTCTTACCCGACTCCCAATCCGGTCAAGAGGACGGAGACGAAAAGGTCGTGGTTGCCGAACGTCATCTCGTGCTCGTAAGGCCTTCTGCCCGCAGTGCGAATCCGGCGGCGGATCAGTTCGTTCAGACGTTGGTGGACTGAAAATTCCTACGGACTTCGGTGTTGTGGTGGTGGACACCTACGATTGCGTCACTCGGAGCGTCCGGGCTGTTGGAGGAATGACATGTTTCTCGGTGAGGATATTTTGCCTTGGATGGTCTTGGCCATCGGTGGTGCACTCGCGATCGGAACCGTCCTTGCTCTCGTTCGCCCTCCGAAGGAACACGAAAGTGGCGATCTTGATCGCCCCCCTATGGCCCGAAGCGTTGTGATGATTGCTGTTGGATCAATCGCTGCAATCTGGGGAATCGCATCGCTGGTGAGTTGAGATCTCATGACAACTGATACTCATTCCATCCTCACGCTGCAATGTCCTGATCAACCGGGCATCGTGGCTGCAGTTGCCAATCTCATTGCTGATGTGGGTGGAAACATCATGAACGCTGATCAGCACACCGATCGCGATTCTGCGGTCTTTCTTCAGCGCATTGAAATCGATGGGACGGTGGATTGGGCAGCTTTTGATTTCGGATTGGCCCAACTCATTGAGCGCTTTTCGATGCAACACACCTTGCATCGACCGGGAAACCGAGACCGAGTAGTGATTGCGTGTTCGGCGGAGTTGTACTGCGCGGCTGACCTTCTCACTCGTGCCTCTCTCGGTGAACTCGATATCAATATTGTTGCGATCGTTTCCGACAAACCAGCCGCTGGCGAACTCGCCGCTCAGCATGGCGTCCCTTTCCGTTTGATCGATGGCGGCCTCGCTGGAGATTCACGCGCAGCGCAAGAGGCTGCGTTTGCTGCAGTGCTCGACGAACTCGAACCCGATCTTGTGGTGCTGGCCCGCTACATGCGGATTCTCCCTGAAGTGATCACGCGTCATTGGAACGGACGGATGATCAACATCCATCATTCGTTCCTTCCGGCTTTTGCCGGAGCGAAGCCGTATCACCGTGCGCATCAGCGCGGCGTCAAGCTCATTGGAGCGACGGCGCATTACGTCACTGCCGAACTTGATGCAGGCCCGATCATTGCCCAAGGCATTACGCCTGTGAGTCATCGCGACGAAGTCGAAGATCTTGTGCGTAAAGGTCGCGACGTGGAACGCACGACCCTCGCGAATGCGGTTCGATTGCACCTTGAGCATCGAGTACTTGTGTGGGACAACCGCACGTGCGTCTTTGCGTGAACCACGTTTCGACCCACGTTGAATTGGATGCCACCGCTCGCTCGGTGGCTTCCTAAGGAACTCGGAAAAGCGGGACCAGTTGCTTGGCAACTTGGTCGGCTGACATTCGAATCAGCCAGGCCTCTGCATCGCGCACACCAAATGAGGCGACAATGTCATCGCCGTTGGTTGCGAGACCAGCAGCGAATTCAATGCCCTGTTCCCGGAAGTAGAACGGACATGACATTGACGTGATGTCCCATCGACGGTTGCCACTTTTCGTAATTGAACTCGTCAAATAAATGAACCGGTGTGCGTAGACGCGGCGCGTTCCGAATCGTGTGACTTCATGAACGAGAAAGAGATAGCCGTCGTTGAATGGAACACCTTGCGAGCCGCCGCGGAAGTGAGTGGCGGCAGGTGGTCCACTTGTTGATGAATCAATAACAAGTTCAGAATCGGCATTGAGATGACCAACAACGGTCGGAGAACACAGATACAGGATGTGAAGTTCGCCGTCGACGACGAACGGCATCCAATTCTTCTCGTGCCGTGCTGGATCAGGCCCAGGAATCACGGCAAGCGTGGTTTCCTCAGCCGCATCGAGAGAAGGAAGCGAGAGCACCGCGATATCGCAACGCTCGTAGTGATTTCGATCGCGGACGGTGGCCAGCGCTTTCCAAGAGTTTCCGATAGCAAGAAGCCGGACGTCTTCACAGCCAAGAACTCGAGAGAGACGCGGGCTTGGGCCCGTGGGTTGCGAAGGGAGCCGACTAACGAGGGAGGTCGCAAAGTTCTTGTCGAGACGAGCTAGGAAATTCACGGTGCGAATAATCCCGTCAGCGTCAGTCCCTTGGAAGGTGTACGAACCGTCGTCAGCGATCACGTAATTGGAACTGCGTATATTGACGACGAGCCCCCCCTGCGGATCGTTTGTCACGGAAGGGTTGAAAAGTGACCAGCCCGGGGCGTGATCGATTACAAGCGGCGTGTAGGCAACGTCGTCAATGAGTGTGGCGAGCGCAGGAATATCGGACTGGATGGGTAGGCGAGCGAGTGTCTCGGGGTCGGGTCGACCGAGTGAATCCAGACACCACGCCCGATTGTGCTGAACCCAAGGCACCATTTCGCGGGGCACTCCATCAAGGAGAAGTTCGTCGTTGAGGCCGAGAGCTTCCTCAACGCGCCCAAGATGAAACCACGCGATGGCGAGTTCAAACTTGAGAGCCCAGTCATGGGCTTCTGGGTGAACAAACGCCGAGTCTGTTGAGGGTGGCAGTGCGAGGCCGGTCGACGCGTACAACTCACAAAGCGCGTACTGACCGAGTTGTCGGTGCATCCGGGCGAGCTCGAGTAGAGGTTCAGCGCGCGTTGGACGAAAGTTCCACGCAGTGAGCAGTTGAATGATCGCGGCGTGCTGGTCTTGGGTTCGAAGAAGAAGGCCGATTTGGTAGAGGGAGTAGAAGACCTCCTGATCCCATCCTCCAAGCGCAATCCGCTGTTGGAAGGCGGCAATGGCGGCGTCGGTTTCGCCAAGGTCACGCAGTGTCAGCGCGAGGTAAAACCACGAGCGCCGGTCGCTTGGATTTTCTTCGATTGATTGCTCAAGCAACGCTTTATCGCGTTCAAATTTGTCGGATCGAGATCCACCGTCAGCGTGATCCTTGATCACCAGTTGGGGCAAACGTTCCCGACTGAATGTTTGTTTGCAGTTGAGGAACTCGTGCGTTCGGCCAACAAAAAACCACTCGTAGTCAGAGCGCAGAAGACGCGGAATCCAGTAGGTGGGATCGGCATCATGCTGGAGTTCATACGCGTCGGCAGTGAGTTGTGGAAGAGGGCTCTCAATACGAATAGTCATATCGGCGTCGATCAAGAGCAGGTGCGTTCCGTGCCCCCGAGCGAGTTCGAGGGCCTCGTTGCGGTTGTGTCCAAAGTCCACCCAATTGCGACGGTGCAGTTCTCCCGGGATGTCGGAAAGAGAACGTTGAACCTTTTCAACGGTGTCGTCGGTTGAACCGGTGTCAACAATGACCCAGCCCGAGAGAAGTGGTCGAACCGATTCGAGGCAGCGTTCTATGACCTTCGATTCGTTCCGGACGATCATCACAAGAGTGATTTCCGGTTGCGTCATCGAACGTGGCACTGCGGGTTAGAGGGTGCGGGCGAAGATGGCCACAAAGTCTCGTGCATCTGGCGAAAGGTACCTGTTCGCGCTCTTGAATGATTCGGGGAGCAACTTCGTTCCTTGGACTGATGGCGGATCAAGGTAGCGAGTGGCGCTGTAGAAGTTAAACGTGGTCCACACGGTGTTGATATCCAACTGCATTGCTCGAACACATCCGGCTCGCAACATCAGGTTGGCAAGTGAGAGCGAGGAGAGTCCGTCGCCATAGCCGTAGACAATCGCTCCGGTCGCGGTGACGCCGACGGCCGAACGCCACGCGTAGACCTTGTTACCGAACGTCGCGCCCCATTTCCCATCAACGTTGTCAACGAGCCCAGGTACCAATGCACCTGGCGCCGCAGTTGCGGCGGGCACTCCGCCGGGATTGGGCGGGCCACCACCATTGTCAATAATGAGATCGAGGTTTTGGCGAACAGCAGTGACCTCGGGGGTCATCACAGCATCGCGACCCCATAGACCGACCGTGGCCGATCCGTCTCTGTAGGTAATGAACGACGCAGCACCATCACGAAGTGGACGTTGCATAACGCCGTCCATGTAGAAGCCGCCTTTGGCATCGTCCATGCGGAAACCGCCGTTGAATGCAGCAATGAGCGAGGTGCGTCGATCCATCGGAACCTGAGGGGGCTTCGCCCACTTTCCGCCAGGTTCCTCCGACCCGGGGAATACCTCAAAGGACGCAAGTTTCGGATCGATCCAAACGAGTCCATCGAGGATTGATGTGTGGACGGAGTCGGGGCGAACCTGGGTTGTGTACATCGTCTGCGCGCCGCCAACCAGCGGTCCGACGGGTTGCCACACACCTTCATTAGCGACGGGGGTGACACCTTCGGGGACTTGAACATTGGTCGGAGCGGGAAGGTGCGGTGCAACGACCTTGACCGTCGTTGTGGGACCAACATCACCAGAGACGGGTACCTCAATGGCGCGATCAGGTTCGCCGCCTTCTTTCGGCTTGTTGTTACGAAGCCACCAACTTTCGACAGTGTTGAGTACGCCTCCGAGGTGATTGTCACGCATCCACTCAGCACCGCGTTCAGCGAACGAAAGGTTTTGTGTGGTGACCATCGCGTTGACGAACGAGACCGTTGGAAGAACGAGAAGAACTGCGACAACAAGCGCAGCGACCTTCAACCAACGCGGCTTGGGTTTGCGAACTTTCTTGCGGCGCTTACCCTTTGATTGGCTGGGAGAAAGCAGAATGTCCGAATCGGGGGAGTCTGCGCCAGTGGTAGTTGCTGGGTTGCCCTCTACTTCTCGCAAGAGCGCGCTGAGCGGATCAAGGGCACCAGAACTCGCTGAGTCGGGTGTTTCCGCGCTTTCGGAGTCGGAGCCGGGAGGAGTTGTTGAAGACATAACTACCGCCGGCTGAGGGTCGAATAAACGAAAGGACGATTAAGGATTCTATGGCAGGTGCTGCCCGATGTCGGGACAGCGAAGGGTAGGGCGATGTTCGGGAAGTTGCATGCGGTTCAGCCGGCCTCGGTGGTGGAGTCGCAGGAGGGGAGTGCCGGTCGTCATGAGGGCGGCGCAGCCGCGACGGTCACGTCCTACCATCGTGACGTCAAATACTTCTTGGGGGCACCGATGGCGTTTTTTGGAATCCGGTTCGATATGCGCATGCCGGCGTCGGCACCCGGAACTCGTGCCGATCGCTATGGCGCGTCGATCGACATGGTGGAGTGGGCCGATTCCCTGGGTTTCGTGACAGCAATCCTTTCCGAACATCACGGATCACCTGACGGATACCTCCCTTCGCCGCTCCCACTTGCCGCCGCGATGGCTGCTCGTTCATCGAATATCCGCATCGGTATTTCGGCCATGGTCAGTTCGTTCCATGATCCACTTCGCCTGGCCGAAGACGTGGCCGTCGTCGATCTCATCAGCGGTGGTCGACTCGATCTCACACTCACCAATGGGTATGTGGGTTCAGAGTTCGAAATGTTTGATGTGCCGCTTTCAAAGCGAGCAGCGCGCACAACTGAAACTGTTGCGACGCTGAAGCAGGCATGGACAGGTGAACCATTCGAGTTTCGCGGTCGCACCGTGCAGGTATTGCCAACGCCCGCTCAGGTGGGTGGCCCCCCGATTTCACTGGGTGGTTCAGTGGAAGCAGCGGCTCGTCGCGCGGCGCGCATTGGCGATGGTTTCATTCCGTCGACCCCCGATATTTGGGAGTTCTATGTTGATGAATGCGCAAAGTTGGGCAAACCCGATCCCGGTCCGTACATGGGCGGCGACACTTCCGTCATTCATGTCGCGACCGATGTCGATCAAGGTTGGGACGAGCTTGCTCCATATGCAATGCACGAGGTCAACGCGTATGGCGATTGGGCTGCGAGCGCAGGTATCGAGGGGGCAACCGGGTTTGTGCGCGTAAATGATTCCGACGCATTGCGCGCAACGGGTCAATACCGCGTGGTCACTCCGGAAGAACTCGTTGCGGAGTTAACCGAAAAGGGCCCGTTTGCCTTTTGCATGCTGCATCCATTGGTCGGTGGTCTTCCGCCGGAGTTCGCATGGAAGAGTCTCAAATTGATCGAGACCCAAGTGATTCCAAACCTGTAATGCCAGGTTTGGTCAGACGATTTCGCTGATCTGCATGGTCGGAACGATGGTCGTGTAGTTCACGACATCGGCCTGCACATCGGCGGTGCCCGGTGCACCGAGAGCGGCGCCGAACGCGTCCATTGAGTCGAAGGTGAAGTGCACGGCAGCTTCGTAGGGGCCATCGATACCCTTGTCGATCTCGGCGGAGTTGAGACCCCATGTCTTGAGCGCCAGCGGTACATGGCTGTCGCGGTAGTAGTCGTGGTCGAACGACGCGCCGTCGGTCTTTGGGTAGAGCACGCTCAGTCGGATCATCGGATTCCCCCTCTGTGATGGTCGAAGAGTTGTAGCACGAAAACGAATGGTGCCGCCCCGAAGACGTCTATTCTTTTTTGGGATCTTCTATTTCGAGGTTGAGAACCAATTGGTGAGGATTTTCCGACTTGTGCATGGAGCTCGATTTCGTATGCGCTGAGGCGATTTCGGATGGGTAATGAGCGATTCTGGTTTCTTCACAAACCCCGCGAAAGACATCTTTTGGCATCGGGCCATAAACCAAGAGGCGTGAAGGTGCGACGGTTCGGAGAAGCTGGATCACGCCGCTTCTAAGGTGATCACGGTCTTCAAGGGTTCGACAGCATCCATGAGTCGAAATCGCAACGACAGAACCATTGGGAATGCCGAGGAAGCAAGTCTCGAAATCGCTTTCGAACGCCCAACGAACATTCGGGATCGTCAGGATCCCGTGGTCTTGAAAGAGGCGAGTCAGCGCGCGGTTCGCAGAGATATGAAAAGTTCTCGAACTTGGAGCCATTGATCGATAAACAGAGAGATCTGGCCCAATTATCCCCCCAAACTTGGAGAATCGATAGATGTATCGCTTTGGATTTCGGAAGAGGGGAAGCAGCTTCTGATCGGAGACATAGAAGTGAAGGAACGTTGAATGCTGATCTTTGGAAGCGACGTTTTTATGCTTATCGAATGCAATGACGTTGCACGGCAACGGGATATCTGTCACGGGTCGAAGCTGCATAATTTTCTCATCACCGAGTCTCGGCGCGCTTGGCAGCCAAGACTGGATTTCGTGCGGGCTGAGGGCGAATTCAAAATGGGAACGCGAGTTGAATATCATTTCGACATCCAGATTCCGATTGGTAGGGGTTTGGAGAAAAGGTGCCGTTGGCACTGAACTTGCCTGGTGGGCGTTGGCAGACGCCCATCAGGTTCAAGTCATGGATTGTCGGGTCGCTCATCGAGTAATTCATTGACCGGAATGACCGTTCGAAAGACTGAGAATTTTCGCCCAAGCGATGATTCCCACTCGTTCTGTGACGCAGGTAGCTCGAGTGACGTAGTGGTGTCAGCTTTTTGAATGAACATGTCCTGCATATAGAAGCTTCCCTTGCAGATTGCTAGTGAACCCTGAGTCGTTTCGACAATGAATCCTGAGTCGACGACCAATTCCCGATGACCGAGGTCCTGGTCATCCATAGTGACGGTGTCTCGAATTATGAGGACATTCGCAACCTGTCCGCCGCGAAAATCGAAGTAGAGGTCACCGTCCCGACGCGCAGCGGTCACGCCGATGGCACCATCTTCGATTCGCAGAAATGAAAATTCGTCCACTCCACCTTCAAATTCGAGAATTTTGCAATCAGCGACGACGGAGATAGTCGAGGAAGACGTCGTCAAAAACATGTCCGATGCAGCAAGTGTTCCCTCGTTGAAGAGAGTCCGTGAACCGTAGTGATCCCATTTCTTCCCGATCAGACCTGCGACGAGGCGCAGATCTTGGAGAGAAAATCGAAGCTCGTACCCGCCCATTATTTGACCTCCACGAAGTGAATCTTTTGAGTAGCAGGAACGCCGCTTGTCGGTTTTGGAAATGCAATCTCGATAACGGGTGAACCGTCTGAGCCGGAAGTGGGGCGAAAATTGACACGTGAACCGTCTTTAAAGACGGCGGTCATTGCGCCAGGTTTGGGAAGTTGGGCCACTTTCCCTCCTTTACTCAACATTTTGAACATCTTCTTCGCTGTTCCAAGCGGATCTCCAGTCTGGATTTGGCGGGTCTTACCGCCGGATCTTCCGGTGCCGAAATATCCGCCAGGGCTCGTAGGAAATTGGTCGCGTGCTTTTTGGAAATTGCTGTTGAGTGAATCTCTGGAGGCGGGACCATTTCCACTACCGCCGCCCATGCTGTGGGTACTCGGCGTTCATCGTCGGTCCGAATGATTTTTCGCGATAATTGATATGGGAACCCGGCGGCAAGAACCGTTGCCCAACATTGTTGGGACCTTGCTGGATTCCGATTGGTAGGGGTTTGGCCAGGATGGTCTTGCGATCTAGGCAGTGGTTCTGGTGGCAGCCAGATGTGAATGCCTGAATTCGGCTTGGGGGAGTCATGTGCATCCTTTCTCTCGATTCTGTCGAATTTGGTGCACCAACTAAGTGTGTCTGATGGCTCTGACACCCTTGCGTATGAGAATTTGCAATTCGCAAGAGACACGCCGAAAACAAGAAATGGTGCCGCCTAATTAGACGACACCATTGCTAAACCCGCAGGCTTGTGGATAACAACGCCAAGTGGTGCTCGTTATTTCGTAATGACAAGGGTGTAGGTGCCGAGGAAGTTCTCGACGCCAGCGCCGCCTGCACCGAGGCTCACCTGAGTCGTACCGGCGGCGATGGCCTTGCCACCAGCGTTCATCGACACCGTGCCGTCATTTGATCCCTTCGATGTCACTTCGAATACCGATGGGTTGCTGTTGGGAGCAATTGAGATAGTGACGCCTTTTTCGATCGTTCCCATGTTGAAAACGACCGTGTCGCCAACCTTGATCGGAGGAACCGGCTGGGTGCCGCCTTCGTTGGCGTTCACCATTTGTGGAGTGATGATGATTGGAGGAAGCACGTTTCCAACTGTGGACGATGAGGACTTGGCGGTGGTTGTGGGGGCAGCAGTCGTGGTGGACGAGGAGTCCTTCTCGTCCGAACTGCAACCAGCGACGGCGAGGCCGGCGAGGGCGAGCACTGCAATACCAGCGACGACGAGACGATTCTTCAATGGTTTCTCCATGTTCCTGAGGCAGATGTGCCTAGGGGGAATGTAGTGGTGGGAACTTCGCTGAGGGGTGCAGGCATGCGGGCTCATTACGCTTGAGGGATGGAACGCACAGCAAAAGGCGTGAAATCGTCGACAACTTCGATTGCGTCCATTGGCTCCTTTGGATCGATCGCGTCGATTGGTTGTGCAGGTTCGATTGCCTCAATTGGTTCCGCTGGCTCAATTGCATCCATCGGTAGCGCCGGTTCGATAGCGAGCATCGGTTCTGCTGGGTCAATCCTTTCGATTGGTTCCGCTGGCTCGATCCTGTCCATCGGGAGTTCAGGATCAGTGCTGTCGGTCAACGCTCGAGGTGCGTGGCGATCTCTTCCAGCACGATCGCCAGCGATCACCGCAATTGCATTGACTGCGCTGGTTGCACTTGGCGGTCTCCGTATGTCACTTCGTCGGAGGTATGTGCACAACCACGATCTGGCTTGACTCGAAGACCCCTCAAGGGACGCACCGTACAGCTCGAGGGGGTGCAGCTTCACAGGTGACCGGCCTTCAGCCCCGGTGATTGAATGGAATATGTCGGTACTGTGGCACTCGATGACAGCAGAGGAGATCATCGCCGCACTGAACGCCCGGTTCGAGGGTCTGACCCCCAAGGACAGTTGGGGTGAGACGTCCCTGTTTTACAACCCCGGGCTCGCGTTGCCGAACGGGGTCTATTTCTGCACGGTCAAGGATCACGACGGGGCGAACGACTCTGCATCTCACCTCAATCGGCCTGGGGTGTTCCGTTTGGCGCTCGGTCTTCCAGCGGCGCGCTATGAGGCGCTTTTCGGTCCCCGTCCACAGCGACCCTCCAAAGGGGGAACGGTGGCGACGGGGCACGACTTCACAGCTCTTGATGTGCTCATTCCGCACCCGGTTTATGCGTGGATGGGCTGGATTCAGATCCTCAATCCCACTCGAGCGTCATTCGACCAACTGCAACCCATGCTTGACGAGGCTCATCGAGCGGCAGTCAGCAAGTTTGAACGGACCCTCCACCGGCGGCGCCGCACCCTGGGCTGACTCCGAACACGAAGCTTTCTCAACTGTGAAGTCGGGGGCCTTCCAACTGTGAAGCCGCTGGTTGTGCACTTGGCTTCAGATTGGTTGTGCACTCACCGTCGGAGCGGGTGACGGGAATCGAACCCGCGTTCTCAGCTTGGGAAGCTGATGTTCTGCCTCTGAACTACACCCGCGGGTCCTGTGATCAGGAGAGAACTGACTTTAGCCAGCAAGGTACGCACTGACCCAGTGGATGACGACGTGTCCTAGATTCATCCCATTGCAGGGGGGCGATGTGGAAATGAATCAAAGCGATCACCGAGGCCCCCTCGCCGGTCTTCGCATTCTTGATGTCACCCAGGCTCTATCAGGCCCCTATTGCACGATGATGCTGGCCGATCTTGGCGCTGACGTCATCAAGATCGAACCACCAACCGGGGACATGACAAGGAACGCCGGACCGTTCACCGCGGAAGATACCGAGCGCGCCTACGGCGGTTATTTCGCATCAATCAATCGTGGGAAACGATCGATTGCCCTTGATCTCAAAGATCCTGACGACTGTGAGATTTTCCTCTCGTTAGTGCGCACGGCCGATGCGCTGGTTGAGAACTCGCGCGCGGGAGTCATGGATCGACTTGGTCTCGGGTACGAGACGTTGGCCGCGGTGAACGATCGACTTGTGTACACCGCCATACGCGGCTTCGGTGATCCACGAACCGGATCAAGTCCGTATGTCGACTGGCCCGCCTTCGACATCGTTGCCCAGGCAATGGGCGGGCTGATCTCGGTGACAGGATCGGCCGACGGAACCGTCATGAAGACCGGTCCCAGCATCGGTGACATCTATTCCGGCGCGTTGGCGACGGTAGGTGTGCTTGCCGCGCTCGTGTCTGCGCTTCGTTCCGGCAAGGGGCAGTTCGTTGACGTGGCGATGGTCGATGCGGTGCTCAGCCTTTGCGAAGGCGCGGTGTACCAGTACGACTACACCGGCGAGGTTCCCCGGCCGTCGGGAAACGGTCATCCGATCATTGCGCCATTTGATGTCTACCCAACGCTCGATGGTCACTGCGGAATTGCCGCCGGCCAAGAAGCGCTCTTTCGCACACTGTGCGAACGCATGGGCCGCCCCGACCTTGCAATCGATGAACGCTTCGCCGAGTTTCATACGCGAGTTGCGAATCGTGTTGCGCTCAACGATGAAGTCACTGCGTGGTCGCGCACCAAGACCACCGCAGAAATCGTTGCATTGCTTGGTGGCGACGTTCCCGTTGGTCCGGTGAAGACGATGGCTGACGTTTTCGCCGATCCTCATTTTGCCGGTCGCGACATGGTGGTGGAAGTCGAACAACCCGATGGCTCGAGACCAGTGCACCTTGCTGGCCAACCGATCAAGATGACCCGCGACCACACTGGTGTCCGATCTCGCCCACCGAGACTCGATGAACATCGGGACCAAATTCTCCGAGAGGCAGGCCTTCAATGAGCGAAGCACTGGGCACCGAACCAATCGTTGTCACGATGTCCGAATCGGTTGCAACGATTTGGCTCAATCGACCGGACAAACGCAATGCAATGTCGCACGAAATGTGGACCGCTCTTGCAGAGCACTGTCATTCGTTGGCGGCGGATCACGAAGTACGCGTGCTGGTCGTGCGCGGCGCTGGCGGACATTTCTGTGCCGGTGCCGACATTGGCGGTTTCACCGGTGGAATGAGCGATGAGTATCAAGCACAAAACCGTGAGGCAGAAGAAGCACTCGCTGCGTTCCCGCGGCCAACAATCGCATTCATCACTGGTTCGTGTGTCGGCGGCGGCGTGCAGATCGCTGGCGCATGTGATCTTCGCTTTGCCGACACCACTTCCAAATTTGGCATCACGCCCGCTCGACTTGGAATTGCCTATCCGACCTATGCCTTGGAACGAGCTGTTCGTTTGGTTGGTCAATCGGCCGCGAAGCATCTGCTGTTCTCCGCCGAGTTGATTGACGCTGAACGCGCGCTTCGCATCGGACTCATTGACGAAATTCTCGAGACCGATGCTGCACAGCTGCGCCTTGATGCGTTCACCACTCTGCTCGCGAACGAGCGATCACTGCTCACACAGACGATCTCGAAAGAAATGGTCAACGAGGTGGCGGCGAACGGCGGAGTTTCGGCGCAAATGATCGAGCGCTGGGCACCGGTCCTCGCCAACAACCCGGACATGCCCGAAGGGGTTGCCGCCTTTACCGAGCGCCGGTCACCGAATTTTGTGTGGACACCTGAGGAATCGTTCTAAAGTCCACTTCTCGTTCAACAAGGGGGACATCATGACTCTGAGCATCGAAGAGATTTCCGACCGCATGGAGATCCAGGACCTGCTCGTCCGCTACTGCTACGCCGTCGATCACCGCGATTTCGACGATTTGGCCAACGTCTTCACAGCCGATGCCATCATCGATTACTCAGTCTTTGGGGGCAGCGTCGGTAATCCAACCGAAACCATCGCCTACCTCAAAGGGGCGATGCCGATGTTCACCTCGTTCCAGCACATGATTTCCACCAGCCGCATCGAGATCGATGGTGATACGGCAAAGGTCAAGACGATCTGTCACAACCCGATGGTTATGCCGATGGGTGAGGAACTCATTGTTTTCACCTGTGGCCTTTGGTACGTCGATGAAATGGTCCGTACTGCTGACGGCTGGCGCATCGCGAAGCGAGTTGAGGAAAGCTCGTACATGAAGGACATGCCAGGCATGCCCGTTCAGGGACCAAAGAAAGTCTGAACGTTCGTCATTCGGTGAGGTCCACAACATGAGCAGTACCCTTCCGTCAGTCTCTTGACGGAAGGCTTTGCCATGTCAACTCTTGCTCAACGAGTTCAAGCCAAGTCCTACGACCGTCGCTGGGCGATCCTCGCAGTGCTGTGCTTTGGCCTACTCGTTATCGTGCTGGACAACTCAATTCTGAATGTGGCTCTTCCGACCATTCAGGATGACTTGAACGCCACGGCAAGCGACCTTCAGTGGATTATTGATTCTTATACCTTGGTCTTTGCGGGTTTGTTGCTTACCGCAGGCGCGCTTGGTGACAAGTTCGGCCGACGCGGAGCGCTTCAGATCGGTTTCATTCTCTTCGGTATCGGTTCGGTCGCGTCAGCGGTTGCTGCTACTTCGGGTCAATTGATTTCTACGCGAGCGTTCATGGGTATTGGTGGCGCGCTCATCATGCCGGCCACGTTGTCGATTATCACCAATGTGTTCCCACCTGAAGAACGGTCAAAAGCAATTGGCGTTTGGGCCGGAACTGCTGGGCTCGGGGGCGCGCTTGGTCCCCTAGCTGGTGGATTTCTTGTTGAACATTTCTATTGGGGTTCGGTTTTCTTAGTGAACATCCCGATCGTTGTCATCGGACTTCTCGCGGGCGTGTTTCTCATCCCCACGTCGAAAGATCCGTCCGCTCCTCGCCTTGATCCAATTGGTGCACTTTTGTCCATCGTTGGACTTGCCTTGTTGCTTTTCGCCATCATCGAAGCGCCTCACAATGGTTGGACCTCATCAAAGACACTTGGCTATGGCGGCGTAGGGATCGCGCTTCTCATCGGGTTCACTGTGTGGGAAGCGAAGAGCGATCATCCGATGCTCGATGTGACGTTCTTTAAGAAGGCACGCTTCACCGCCGCGGCCGGCGCGATCACACTCGTGTTCTTCTCGATGTTTGGATCGTTGTTCTTGTTGACGCAGTACTTCCAGTTCGTGCTTGGTTACTCGCCACTTCAAACTGGAGTGCGCATGATTCCATTCGCATTGGCGATGATGGTGGTGGCACCCCTTAGCCCGAAAGTTGTTCAGCGCCTTGGGTCCAAGATCACCGTTGCTTTTGGACTTGGCCTGGTCACAATTGGACTGTTGAGCATGGTCGGGCTTCAAGTTGATTCGGCGTACTCAGATATTTTTTGGCGTCTCATGCTGATGTCAGCGGGTATGGGTCTCACCATGGCCCCGGCGACCGAGTCGGTCATGGGGTCTCTGCCCATTTTCAAAGCTGGCGTTGGATCGGCAGTGAACGACACCACTCGTCAGGTCGGTGGTGCTTTGGGTGTCGCCGTCATTGGCTCGGTGCTGGCCACGACCTATGGCAATCGGATAGGAGATTTCCTCGCTGGGCTCGGACTCCCACTTCCCCAAGCCGCCGTCGAATCTGCGCAAAACAGCATTGGAGCCATCAAGAACGGTCTCGTTCCAAGATTGCAGGAAATGGGCCTTTCCGAACAAGCAGCCACGGTGAATGCCGAGGCGAATTCCGCCTTTGTGAGCGCAGTTCATTGGGGCGTTGTTACCGCCGCCGCCGCCACGTTTATTGGCGTCGTGATGGTGCTGCTTTTCTTGCCCGCCCGACCTCGAGTCGATGACGTTGCAGAGCAAGAAGAAGAATTCATTAGTGAGCACGCCGCAGATCTCCTGACCGACTGATCCACGACTAACCTGCGCTGCCGTGATCCTCTCTGACCGCACCATCCGTGAAGAGGTTGAAGCCGGCCGCATTGTTATCGAGCCCTTCGACCCCAGCTGTGTCCAGCCATCCTCGGTCGATCTTCATATCGATCGGTTCTTCCGGGTTTTCCGGAACCACACGATGGGCCATATCGATGTGAAGCAGAACCTCGAAGACCTCACCGAACTCGTTGAGATTGGCCCCGACGACACCTTCATGCTGCACCCCGGTGAATTCGTGCTCGGATCCACCAGCGAGCGTGTTGGTCTTCCCGCCGATCTCGTTGCTCGCCTCGAAGGTAAGTCCTCGCTCGGCCGTCTTGGTCTCCTTATTCACTCCACGGCTGGTTTCGTCGACGCTGGTTGGGACGGACAGCTCACGCTCGAACTGTCCAACGTGGCCAGTCTCCCGATCACTCTGTATCCGGGTATGAAGATCGGCCAGATCTCCTTCATCCGCATGACCACACCAGCGGATAACCCCTACGGCTCTTCAGCAGTCGGCTCCAAGTACCAGGGCCAAATCGGCCCCCGCCCGAGCCGCTACTGGGAAAACTTCCGCTGATTCTTCGGTGGGTTGGTGCTAGCGGTCAGAGGAGATCGCATTCGCGAAGCTATCTGCGAAGCGGGTCAGTACTGGTCCTGCGACCGCGAGAAGTAACACATACGTCGCTGTAAGTGGCAAGAGGCGTTGATCGATTGTGGTGCCGACGGCAAGTCCTGCGATGACAATGGAAAACTCCCCTCGAGCGATGAGTGCGGTGCCGGCCCGAATTCGTGCACGCGTTGCAAAACCGTGACGGCGACCAGCCCACCAGCCAGTGAGCACTTTGGAAGCGATTCCAACTGTTGCGAGCGCTAGCGCGGGTAACAGAACGGGGGGCATGCTCCCCGGATCAATTCGGAATGCAAAGAGCACGAAAAAGATTGCGGCGAAAAGATCTCGAAGTGGTTCGATGAGGGAGGACGCTCTTTCCTGAACCGGGCCCGAGATCGAGATGCCAACGAGGAACGCTCCAACGGCAGCGGAAACGTCGAGCTCCTGTGCGATGCCAGCGATCACAAGTGTGAGCCCGACGACACCGAGTAGGAGTGATTCATCGCTCCTTGTGTTCATGACGCGACTAATTCGATGTCCGAAGCGAACCGCGATGAGAAGGAGTAGACCTGCAATTGCAAGGGCAATCACTACGGCCAACGCTCCGGATCGCAAATCGGAACCTGCAATCATGACCGCGACGATGGGGAGGTAGAGCGCCATGACTAAGTCCTCAATGACGAGCACGGACAGAATGACAGGTGTCTCTCTGTTTCCCAGTCGCTTCAGGTCACGGAGGACTTTGGCTACTACTCCAGACGATGAGATGTAGGTGACGCCGCCGAGTAGGACAGCTGTAGGAATGGACCAACCGAGAAATAACGCAAGAAGGACTCCTGGTGCTGCATTCACGACGAGGTCGATGAGGCCGGTGACTGCATTGGTCCGTAACCCCTTCGACAACTCCTTTGGTGTGTACTCAAGTCCGAGGGTGAAGAGGAGGAGAACAACGCCAATTTCACCAGCGACGTCAAGGAATTCAGTGGAGAGGGTTGGACCGATGAATCCCCCGCTACCAAACGCCAGACCGACAATCAGATAAGCGGGGATTGGACTCAACCCAATTCGGTCCGAAAGCCGTGCCAGTAAGCCCAGCACAAACAAAATGAGACCAATTTCGATGAAAACTACCGCCGTATCGCCAGTGGTTGCCGCAGAAACCACGAAGAGTCTCGTCAATTCACGCGGAGATGGGCGGTGAGTGTTTCTATTCCTTCGTCGCTTCCGACCGCGACGACCTTCGTCCCTGGTTGAAGGAGTTCGTTTGCCCCGGGAGCCGCTATCGATCCATTGGCAGTAATGATGGCAACGATTGAGACACCGGTTCGTGTATGCACCGCTGCCTCACCCAATGTGCGATTGGCCCACTCGGCACTTTCGTCGATGGTGATCCAGTCGATCGAAAGCCCTTCGACCTCTTGGCGAAGATTGTCGAGTTGCTCAATGATTCGAGACGCACCGAGCATCTCGGCGAGCGTTCGTGCCTCGTCGCTTTCTAGTTCGATAGAGATCGCACACTCGTCAGGGTCGTCTTGGCGGTAGACGAGGAGTTCGCGTCGACCGGTTTTGTGCACGAGGACGCCAACGCGGGTGCCGTCCGAGGTCGGAAAATCGAAGCGAATTCCAATACCGGGAAGATGGGTCTCCTGGATATCTGCCATCCCCTGAGACTAGAGCCCATTGGGGAGCATGTCATGAGGGAGTTCAGACGATAGGAGTGATCGTTGCGTCGGCTTCTGAGCGTTCGAGTGCCTCAAGGATGTGCATCGAAATGTCAGCGACCTTCACTTCGTCTTCTTCGACACCCTGCGCCTTCACGCCATCGTCAATCATGATGTAACAGAAGGGGCATGCAACCGCGATCTTTGTTGCACCGGTGCGCAGCAGTTCCTGCGAGCGTTCGATGTTGACCTGTTTGCCGGTGCTTTCTTCCATCCACATACGACCGCCACCAGCACCACAGCACATTCCCTGGGTGCCATTGCGACTGGCTTCAACGATTTCAATGCCACCGAGTGAACCGATGACGTTGCGTGGTGCCATGTAGACGTCGTTGTGGCGACCGAGGTAACACGAGTCGTGGTACACAACGCGCTCTTCGAGTTTGGCATTCGACAAATCAAGCTTGCCGCTATCGATGAGGAACTCGAGGAACTGGCTGTGATGCACAACTTCGTAGTTGCCACCCATTTGCGGGTACTCGTTGGCAAGGGTGTTGAAACAATGCGGACACTGCGTGATGATTTTCTTCACACCCATTCCGTTGAGCGTTTCGATGTTTTGCATTGCGAGCATCTGGAAGATGTATTCGTTACCCGAGCGACGTGCGGGATCGCCCGTGCACAATTCCGATGGGCCAAGAATCGAGAAGGAAATACCCGAACGCTGCAGAAGCTGCGCCATTGCTTGGGTGACCTTCTTGTTCTTGTCGTCGAACGAACCTGCGCAACCAACCCAGTAGAGGTATTCGGCTTCGAGCGGGCTTGAACCATCGAGGATCTCGATGCCTTCAAACTTCTCGGCCCAGTCACCACGGTCGGCTTGGCTCATACCCCATGGGTTTCCGGAGTTCTCCATTGAGCGATACGCGTTGCCGAGTTCGGTTGGGAAGTTGGATTCCATGAGCGACAAGTAACGACGCATGTCGAGGATCTTGTCGAGAATCTCAATGTTGACTGGGCAAATTTCGTCGCATGCCTTGCACGAGGTGCAGGCCCACACCTCTTCGGGTGTGACTCGTTCGAAGAGAGAATTGGCGGAGATGGTGATGTCGGCAACAACACCAAGTGGTGGCGACACCTGCGGTGTTCCGGTTGCGGCCATAACTTCGCCCGACTTGAGAACGATTTCGCGAGGGTCAAGCGACTTACCCGTTGCATGCGCAGGGCACACTGATGTGCAACGACCGCACATCGTGCAGGCGTCGAGATCGAGCAATTGCTTCCAGGTGAAGTCCTCGATGGTGGAGACACCGAACGATTCGAGTTCGGTTTCCATGAGATTCGGCATCGGCTTCATCGCACCCTTGGGGCGCTCGCGATCTTTCAAGTACATGTTCAGCGGTGAGGTGAACATGTGTCGAAGCATCGTGACCGGAAGGATCACGAGGAATGCAAAGAACGAAAGCACGTGGAGAATCCACCACACCTGGTGTCCGCCAGCGAGATTGGAACTGTTCTCGATGAGCTTGGCGAGGGGCCAACCAACAAACGACCATTTTTCAAACGAGGGCATGCCCGTTTCAGCGATGCGCCATGCTTCGGTGCCGAAACCGGTAACAGTGATGGCGAGAAAGACACCGAGGATGACAGCGTGTTCGGGCTTGGACTTGATGCGGATGCGATACGGACGCTGGACGTAGCGACGAATAATTGCCCACATGACGCCGACGAACATGCAAAGCCCGGCGAGATCACCGATGAACGAGTACGCCATGTAGACGTTGCCGTTCAGGAACTTCCAGGCCTCGGGGACCTGGTGGTTGATTTCGAGAACTGTGGTGACGGCAAGCAACACCACGAACGAGAAGTAGATGAGAGAGTGCATGATGCCTGCGGCGGGATCGCGCAGCAGGGTCTGCATGTAGACACCGGCGCGGAAATCGCCGAGGCGACGCTTGACGTTCTTCTTTGTTGTGCGGCGGTCGTCAGGTTTGCCGCGAGTCCAGTTCTTGACGCGCTGACCGAACAGCACTGCTCCGTACACGAGCAGGATCGAGGTCATGACGTAGAAGGCAATCTTCAGCGAGGACGGGATGCCTCCGAAGACCTCGCGCGTGACTGGTGAGTCGTCATTTTGTTGGAACACCGCCGATGCGACACCCGAAAGGGCGGTCACCATCGCGAATGCGAGACCGATGACGAGAACGATGTGTGGGCCTTTGATCCGTTTGCGTTCCATACGGTCGCAAACCTACTCGCGCCCATGGGCGCGAAACCTCACCAGAGGGCGGTGAGAGGGGTGACGAGGGGTTCAGGATTCGTCGGTCATGCGTGCGGCAAGGTTGCGCAGCAGCTGCACGGCAAAGCCAGGTACCTCTTCGATGAGGCCGTTGAACTCACGCTGGGCGATCACGAGGACCTCCATGGCAGAGTCGGCAGTAACCGTTGCGGTGCGGACGCCGCCTGTCAGTGGTGCAAGTTCGCCGACAACGGCACCAGGGCCGAGGTTGGCCACGGTTGCACCGCCACGAGTAACGGTGGCTGAGCCGGTGACGATCACGAAGCATTCATGGCCTGGCTCGCCTTCGCGCACCAGAACCTTTCCTGCCTCAACGGAGATCTCCACCGCTGCTGCTGCCACCTGCTGGAGCTGGCGCTTGTCGCACTCTGCGAAGAGCGGAACCTGAGCCAGATGATCGAGCCATGCGTCGCGTGCCATGAGGCGAAGCATAGGGAGAACCCCGCCACTCTGCTCGTCCATTCGGCCATCGATCCTTCACGACTACGAAACACTCGGGAAACAGGCGATCCGTAGCGTGACCCTCGTGGATGTCGCCCTGCTTCGTTGGCCGCTGGAAGAAGAACGTCGTCAAGCCCTTGCGGGTCGGGGGGCTTCCCGTCTATTGCTCGTCGATGCTGACACCCCTGCGCCTGGGGCGATTGATTGTCTCGAGGACTGGATTCGCTTGCCCGCCAGTCAGGACGACATCGATGCTCGCTGTCGAGCGATTGCGGCCCGCTCATTGGTCCACAACTCGGAAACCCCAGCACTTGACCCCGACGGAGTGCTCCGGGTCGGAAGCGGCTGGGTATCGCTGCCTCCGCTTGAAGCCCGGCTCATGTCGGCATTGCTCGATCGGTTCGGCGCCGTGGTGAGTCGAGACAATCTCTCTCGAACCGGATGGCCCTCGGGCGCGCCGGGGCGCAATGCGCTCGATGTACACATGCTCCGCTTACGACGCCGGATCGCCCCATTGGGACTGGCGATCCGAACCGTTCGGTCGCGTGGCTACTTATTGGAAGCCGGCGAATTGCAGATGGTTCAACCGGCCTGACGGGCCACTGCTTCTGCTGCTGCCTTCGCTGCTTCGGCATCGCCGAGATAGCGATCGGTCAATGGCAGTGGCTTTGTTGGCACCATCGCATCGTCAAGTTCGTAGCGAATGGGTACGCCGGTAGGAAGGTTCACATCGGCGATATCTGCGTCGCTGATGGCATCGAGATGTTTGATGAGCGCCCGAAGACTGTTGCCGTGAGCGACAACAAGGACGGTGTGACCGGCACGCAGATCGGGGACGATGTCGTCGTACCAGTAGGGAAGCATGCGGTCGACGACATCGGCGAGACATTCCGAGGCAGGCAGGACGTCGGCCGGAAGTGAGGCGTAGCGCTCGTCGAACCGAGGGTGACGGGGATCATCAAGTTCGAGCTTGGGCGGCGCGATGTCATAGGAACGACGCCATTCGAAGACCTGGTCTGTGCCGTACTTCTCGGTGGTTTCCTTCTTGTCCATTCCCTGCAGCGCGCCGTAGTGGCGTTCGTTAAGGCGCCACGAACGACGAACCGGAACCCAAAGCCGGTTCATGCCGTCGAGGGCGAGGTTGGCGGTGCGGATCGCCCGGACTTGCATCGAGGTATGGACCACGGTGGGCGCTACACCGGCAGCGGCCATGGCGGGCCCTGCGGCACTGGCCTCGGCCTGGCCCTGATCGGTGAGATCAGCGTCGTACCAGCCGGTGAAGAGATTTTCGAGGTTCCAGGTGCTCTGACCATGGCGCAGCAGAACGAGGGTGGAAGTCATGGTTCCAGTCTGCCCTAACGGGATCGGGGCCTTGGCCCGGTTTGGTCATCCCCGACGAGAGGTAGTTCAGAGAACTTTCAAAAAACTTTGGAATTTGGGAATGGAACGGCCCAGACCAAAGTTGTTAGTGTCACGCTCAACTTTCTTAGCGACGGCCACTCAGCCCCGCTTGGCAGTCGAGAAGTATCCCCCCGATAATCAGCATCAGAACCACAGAGAGAAGGAGCATCACCATGGCAAAGGCCGTCGGT
>SYBH01000056.1 GCA_005787345.1 Actinomycetota bacterium | reverse complement strand
TGGGTAAGAAAGCGCTTTCATGGAAAACCACACGTGAGTACATCGAAGCACTTCATACGCTCTTAAGCGGCGGTGTTGCCGAGGTTGAAGGCGAGCGAATCCAAATGGTCCATCGGCCATCTCTCACCGCTGAGCGACCAATCGATGTGCCACTTTTGCTTTCAGCAATGGGACCCAAAGGTCTCGACATCACTGCGGAATTGATAGCGAACGGGACATGCACCGGTCTCATCGGAGTACAGCCTCTCGAAGGACCATGGGGCCATCAGGTACTCATGGTTTCGGGATCGGTCCTTGACGATGGCGAATCGGCTGGATCCCCGCGCGCTCGGGCAGCGATCGGTCCTTGGTACGTCGTCGGTTATCACGGTTGTTGGGAAGCCGCCCCCGAAGTCCTCACTGCAATGCCTGGCGGAGCCGAATGGCTGGCCGATGTTGAGGCTTCTCGCCCTAAAGCCGAGCGGCACTTGACCGTTCACGAAGGTCACGTGACAGAAGTGTTAGGACGTGACCAGGTCGTACTCGATCTCGCCGACGAAACAACTCTTGCTGGTGTCGGATGGACCGGCGACGAAGCCGCAGTAAAGGCAAAAGTTGCACACGCATCATCAATGGGCGTGACCGAAATCCTGTACACGCCTGCTGGTCCCGATGTCGAACGCGAAATGCGAGCGTTCGCGCAAGCAACAATCTCCTAGCAAATGGCTACCGCGCTTCGGCAACAACGCCGACCGACGAAGGCCGGATGGGCAACGCTATTTGGCGTCGTTCCTGATCGTGGACTTCATCGCAGAGCGAGCGATGTCTTTCGCGTGGTCGCTGGTCTCGTGTTGTTCGCACTCGGAACTGTCGGTGCACTCTCATACTCAAGATTCGAGCGCTCAATTCACTCGGCGGTTGAATCGATACCCGATCCACTTCTCAAGGTTGCGACCATCGCCAATGGCGGTGGCATCGTCGTTGCCATCGTCGTCGTTTACGCAATTGCTCTTTCCTCGCGCCGAATCCGATTCATCTCCGGTATTTCGATTGCGCTTGTAGGCGGAGGAGTTTTTGCGCTTGGACTTCAACATGTAATCGACGCTCCTGCTGTCATCGGAGCCGCCGCTAAAGATCTTTCCCAGTATCCGCAGTACCCACCGTTACGTCTCACTGTTCTTACAGCCGTTTTCTTTGTGGCCGGTCCTGAGTTAACTCGCCCCTCTCGACGCCTCATGACAACACTCTTGACCATCGTCGCTGTGAGTGCAGTAGCGCGCACTGACGGTTATCCGGCCGGAGTATTCGGAGCCATCGCCCTTGGCTGGGCTCTCGCAGCCGTCATCCACCTGATTCTTGGTTCTCCCGACGGTGCCCCTGATCCCAATGAAGTTTCGAGCGACCTTGAATCGATCGACATTTCCGTAGATGACGTCGCTGTGAGTTCGGTGCAGGCGTGGGGCGAGAAGGCCTATAGCGCTACGAGATCCGACGGGGCCCCGCTTCGAATCATTGTGATCGGACGCGACGCAACCGACGCACAACTTCTCACCAAGATCGGTCGCTTTCTTTGGTACAAGGATTCTGGACCGGTTTTGAGCTTTGGCCGACAGCAACAAATCGAACATCGTGCCTTCGCCCTGCTCCTTGCCGAGCGAGCTGAGGTCCGGGTTCCAAGTGTCGTGACTGCAGCCACGATCGGCTCACGGGGTGATGCAACACTCGTTCTAGAGGCCATTAAGGGCGAGACGCTCGACCAAATGCAGCCCGAAAAGGTCACCGATGAGCAGCTCGTCGATACGTGGACTCAACTCAGCAAGCTTCACGATGCCGGAATTACCCATGGTGGTATTTGGGCAAAAACATTTGTCCTGTCTGGAACGGGTGCTTCATTCAGCGATCTCGCAACGGCGAACACCAGGCCAGATTCTGATTCGTACTACTCGGACCGCGTTGCCCTTCTCGCCACCCTTGCCGATCTTGTCGGCGACGACCGAGCAATCACTGCAGCCCAGACCTCACTTGGTAGAGACGGCCTCTCTGCTCTCCTTCCCTATCTGCAGACAACCGCGCTTCCTCGCGTCAACCGCCGATCAGCCGATGACCTCAAGAAACTCTGTGCGCGACTTCGCAACGAAATCAGTTCTAAAACAGGGGTCGAAGCGCCCAAACTTGAAGAACTCCGACGCGTTGCACCTTCATCGATCCTGATCGCTGCGTTCACGATCCTCGGCATGTATCTACTCATCGGCCAATTTGCGCATGTCGAATGGTCGACAATGTTCAAAGACGCACACTGGATTTGGGTGCCATTCGTCTTCTTGCTTGCATGGGTTCCGATTGGTGGACTCGCGATGTCGCTCCTTGGCTCTGTGAGTAAACCGCTACCACTCCGACCAGTGATCATGTTGGAAATCGGAACGAAGTTCACTGGACTCGCCGGTGGCGGCGTCACAACGTTTGCGCTCCAGGTTCGCTTCTTTCAAAAACAAGGTCTGAAGTCAGCAGTAGCTGTTACTTCAAGCCTTCTCAATTCTGTTGCCTCTGGCTTTACGGAGGTTGTCTTCCTCCTCATCGCCCTCGTTTTTGGCGCCAGTGCGTTTTCTCTCAGTAAGAGCGGATCAGGCGGAACCAGCGGACTCTCCGGAAAAATTCTTCTCGCCGCAAGTACCCTTGCCGTCGTTATTGCGATCGTGTTCGCAGTCCCGCGGTTGCGTCACCGACTCACGAAGTTCCTCATTCCCCAAATTCGGGCCGCTAAGGAAAATCTCTCGGCCGTTATGAAGAATCCCCGCAAGGGCCTTCAAATGCTCGCGGGAAATGCGATCTCTCAGATTTTCTACGCACTTGTCCTCTGGGCCGCGCTGCATACCTACGGTGAATCACTCGGACTGATGCAACTCATCATCATCAACACGCTCGCATCAATTCTCGGAGGTATCGCTCCGGTGCCAGGCGGTATTGGGGTCATTGAAGCCGGGCTCATTGGGGGATTCACCGCTGCAGGTATTCCCGATCAGCAAGCTATCGCCGCAACGTTCACGGCTCGATTGTTCACTGCGTACCTGCCTCCCATTTGGGGCTGGCTCTCAATCAATTGGCTACGCCACCGGGATTACGTCTGATCCTTCGATGCGTCAGTTTGCTCGAAATGAGTAGTGAGCATTTCTTCGATTCGCCGGATTCGACCATCTGTCGAATCGTCATCAGGACCTGAAGCAGCATTACGTCTGCTTTGAGCTTGGTCCATAAAACTCGAAGCAATCTGTGCGGTGATCACAGCTGCAGTTGTGAGTCCGAGAAGCATGATTCCAACCGCCGCAATTCGACCCGGGGTCGTTATCGGGTAGTAGTCGCCGTAGCCGACGGTGAATACCGTGACACACCCCCACCACACGGCGATTCCGATACTGGTGATATTTGCACCCGATGCTGTTCGTTCAAATCCCCAAACGATCACAACAAGATTAAAGAGCAGCACAATCGAGACGATCACAAAGTGAATCGTGTTCCCCCGCTTAAACATCGCTCTTAGGAGTCGAAGACTGAAGATGAGTCGAACTACAGGAAGTATGACGGCGAGGACACCGATCGGATGATGGGTGAAATACCTCAGTCGATGCCGAGAGAGATAGGTGCGGACTGCCATATCCGCTCCGTAGATCACAGCAATCACGATGCGACCGACATACCAAAGCATCGGATGGCCGGCGACGCGATGGATCGTCCCGAGGGGCACGACGGTGAGCCAGATCGTACAAAGCGCGATCAGATCAAGGGGAAGAGTCGTCTTGTTGATCCAGCGATCGAGACGCGGATTATCCGGCTCTGATTCTGATGGATCAGCACTCTCAACATCAGGCGGGATGGGAACTGCTGTTGAATCGCTCACCCGAGCAGTCTCCCAGACGACATCAGGACAATGCACTTCCGACGCGCTCAGCCTCGACTTTCCAGCGGGTCTGATCAACCTTGCCGTTAGCTGCGCGTCCAATCGAATCAACGATCACTAGGTGCCGAGGGACCTTGTAGCCAGCAAGTCGACTCTCGAGCGAAACCTTCAATTCTTCGACTTCCAATTCACATCCAGAACTTGGCTCAACGAAAGCAATGACCTGTTGGCCGAATCGATCGTGGGGCGCTCCCACCACGACGGCGTCGTGCACGAGCGGATGAAGTTTGATCGACTCTTCGACCTCCTCTGGAAAGACCTTTTCACCGCCCGTATTGATGCAGCCAGACCCTCGCCCAAGGAGGGTGACGGTTCCATCTTCATTAACTGCTGCGAAATCACCAGGCGTCGTCCATCTGCGACCACCGATTTCCCTAAACGTCTTGGCAGATTTCTCCGGGTCGTTGAAGTAACCGATAGGTGCTCGACCTGCGATCGCGACCAAACCAGTTTCACCAGAACCTGGAGTTACCGGCGTTCCGTCGTCACGAATGACCTGTGCGTTGGGACCGAGTTTGAATCCTGCAGTTTTCGCTGTGCCGCGCGACGAAGAAATTGAACGAGCGAGACCGACCGCTTCGGAGGAACCGAGGGTGTCTACGCACAGTAGATGCGGTGCGTGCCCGATTAATCCCTCCTTCACTGGAGCCGACCACATGACTCCCGACGAAAGCATGACCTTGAGCGAGGAAATATCCCAACGCTTTGGGTTTGCATCAAGGGCGTCGAGTATCGGCTTGGCAAACGCGTCACCAACAATCGAAAGGTCGGTCACCCTGTGTGCTTCGATCGTGTCGAGCAATTCTTTGGGGTCAAATTTGGCGTGTTCGCAGAGCACTACGGAGCCACCGGAATCGAGCACAGCAAAAACGGAGAAGGCAGCGGTGCCGTGCATCAATGGTGCAGCCGGGATGACTCGGGCTCGCTGTTCGCCGGCCTCGGTGAGACCCCTATGGACGACATCAATAGCGCCATCCTCCGGATACTTAATAGTGGCACTGCGATTAAGAACGCAGAACAAGTCGTCTTGGCGCCACATCACGCCTTTTGGCTGACCAGTTGTTCCGCCGGTGTAGAGCAAGAAGAGATCATCGCCGCTTCGTCTCGGTGCATCTGAGGGCAACATCACCCCTGACTGCGCAACTACCTCATAGGGCTCCGCCCAATCGGGGCACTCCCCTACTCCATCGTCGACCCACAGCCAGAGCTTTACGTCTGGAACTCGCGACCGGACCTGCGCAGCGGGTTCAGCAAAAGAACCATGAAATATCACGGCCTCAACCCCGGCATCGATCCAGAGGTATGCGAGTTCATCGGCGACGTATCGGTAGTTTGTGTTCACCGGAACCATCGCCACTTTGAATGTTGCGAACAACGACTCGACGTATTCAATGGAGTTCATGAGGTAGTGCGCGACTCTCGATTGATGAGACAAACCAGCACTGAGTAGCCGGGATGCAAGCGCCGTTGAACGCTCATCGAACTCAGACCAGGAACGGACTGATGAACCTCGCATCAGTGCTGGCGCATCCGGCTGAACAGCGGCAATTGACTCCCACACATCTGCAAAATTCCATGATGTCATCGGTGTCATTCAATTCACTAGGCGGACAAAACACGTCTCGTACGTCTGCGGATGACGCAAACTCTACTGAGTCTTTCGAATCCGACGAGTACGATACGCCCATGGCAGACAGCATCACCGACGAGGGTGTCGCCCGATTGCGCCAACGAATTGGCATCGCGCGTCCGCATATCGCTCCCCCGCACTACTTGTGCCCGAACGAAGACGCATTTCGTCACGTCGCACTCGCCTACGGCGACGATAACCCCCTTTGGTGTGATCCAACATACGGAGGCTCAACCCGTTGGAAGGGGCCAATTGCTTCGCCTCATCTCGTCGGTGGAGACACATTGATCGGCGAAGACGAGGTAACTCGGATACCCGATAACGAACTCGAGATCATGAAAGGTGACCCTCTCGGCGGTGTCCATGCCTTCTATTCAGGAAGTTTCCGCGAGTGGTGGAATCCCCTTCGGCCGAGCACGAGGGTCGTTCGCCGAAACGCGCTCATTGGTGTGCACGACAAAGTCGGTGAGTTTGCTGGGCGAGCTGTCCACGAATGGTTTGGTGAGGTTTTTGCAGTCGCTGGTGGCCCAGTGCTTTCTGGGCAGTACCGACTCATGATCCGTGCCGAACGTGAGAAAGCTATTGAGCGCAAGACAAACGATGCCATCACGATCGCTCCCTATACAGACGAAGAAATCGACTCGATTAGCGAACAGATTGGCGAGGAGCGATCACGGCGCCGCGCCTCAATTCCTCGGTACTGGGAAGACGTCACCGTCGGCGACGAGATCGGACCTCTCGTCAAAGGTCCGTTGCGCGTTACCGACATGGTGGTCTGGCACACAGGCATGGGCATGGGTCTCTATGGTGTCTCTGCGCTGCGTATGGCCAATGACCAACGCAAACGCATGCCGAAGTTTTTCAAGCGGGACGACCTGAATATTCCTGACGTGCAACAACGTGTTCACTGGGACCACGAATGGGCTCGACAGGCGGGGAACCCCGCCTCCTACGACTATGGCCGCATGCGCGAAACCTGGCTCATCCATCTGTGTACCGATTGGATGGGTGACGATGCATGGCTTTGGAAACTCGACTGCCAATTTCGAAAGTTCAACTACGTCGGCGACACTCATTGGGTGCGAGGTGCTGTCACCAATAAGTACCTCGCTGAGGGTGATCGGCCTGCGGTTGACCTTCAAATTTGGGGCGAGAACCAACGGGGTGAAAGAACAACACCGGGAAACGCAACGATTCTGCTGCCGTCACGAGAATTTGGTGAGGCTCGCCTTCCCGACCCTCCAGGAGGCGCAAGTAATTGCCGCGAACTACTCGACGCACTCGCTGCTCGATTCGCTGCAGAGAACAATGAAACGGGGCTGCGCAATTACTAGCCGAAGCGCTTCGCAGCCCATTTCTGTGCGAGTTGCCGTCGAAGCACTTTGCCGACCTCGCTACGAGGCAACTCATCGACGTGCACAAATGAAACCGGAATCTTGTAGGCAACGAGGTACTGGCGGCAGTGCGTATTCAGTTCAGCCTCTGAAATATTTCCTCCCACGATGAATGCCACGGGCACCTCACCGAGACGGTCGTCCGGGACACCCACAACTGAAACGTCTCTCACTGAAGGATGGAGTCGGAGTACTTCTTCGACCGAATCTGGGAAGACTTTGTTTCCGCCACGATTTATGAGGTCGCTAACGCGACCCTCAATCCAAACAAAACCTTGGTCATCAATCGACGCAATATCGCCAGTGTCGATGAAGCCATCTCTGTCTTGACGTTCCTCTATGCCCATTGCAGCGTTGGGTGGGCGTACCAGCAACCGACCATTGTCATCGATCCGTATTTGCACGCCAGGAAGCGGTCGACCGGCTGCCCCGATCTTTTCCGGGTGCTCCTTTGCATCCGCAGCAGTCCAACCGATGACCTCGCCCATTTCTGCTTGTCCGTAGCTATTGAGAACGAAGCATCCGAATCGTTCCGTGAATCGCCGAGCATTGAGAGGCGACAACGGCGCAGTAATGGATCGGACATATTTCAGCGGAGCAATTGATTGAAGCTTGGAATCTGTGAGCATCACCATCGCTGCAGGGGGTAGGACGGCGGATCTGATCCCGAACCGCTCAACGAGTGCACCGAACTCTTCGGGGCTGAAACGTCCCATCATCACAACTGCTGCTCCAGCGCGTAATCCAAAGAGGCAGTTATACAGACCCGCGTTGAGAGCCATTGAGACCGGAATCAGATTAGGAACAGGAGGCCTCGCACGCTGACTCCGTCCACGCAGGGGAGCGAGTACTCGATCTAGTAACTCAAGATACGCAGTATGAGTATGCAGAATCGGTTTTGGCTTTCCAGTTGTACCCGAGGTCCAAACAATGAATGCCACATCCTCGGGATAGAACTTCACTCCCTCAGTTACATGAACACCAGCGGAATCGATAAATGCAGCAGCCCCAGTTTCATGAAGAATCGATTGCACTTCCGGCTCGGAGAGGCCTTCGTTCACTGGTACGTGGACAGCCTCACGCTGCCAAATGGCAACCATCGTGCAAAGCAGTTCGGGACCATTTGGAAGCTGAACTGCTACCGCTTGACCAGCCTTGACGGGAAGGCCGTCGGCGATTTCCTTCACGCGCCGACGAGCCTGACCAACGGTCATGGAATCGTTCACTGTGAACAGCACCTCTTGTTCATCGGGAAACGGGTGGTGCAACAAAAGATCAGCAAGCCCCATGGTCTGTCTCACGCAACCTCAAGGACTAAGCCAGAAACCATCGCCCCACCGGCACACATCGACACCACGCTGGTAGAGAGTCCCCGACAATGCAGTTCATGAACCATGGTGACCACGATGCGTTCTCCAGTTGCAGCGATGGGATGTCCAAGAAACAATTCGCGCAATGCGGGCGGCTGAAACAGTGAGCTCATCAGTCATCTGGGTGCCTTGCACCGGAATTGGGGATTCTCATTCACCTTGGACGACCCAGTTGGCATCTCGCTTTTCGGAGAAGGCCCGAGGGCCTTCTTCTTGATCAGGGTGACCCCACATCGAAACAAGATCCAACGAACCGGCCCGACACGCATCGGTCAAACCCAACTCGAGAGCACGCCACAAGGCACGCTT
>SYBH01000055.1 GCA_005787345.1 Actinomycetota bacterium | reverse complement strand
TGCCGTTCATCGAATGCATCGGAGGTCGGCCACGAACTGAGTTCCGCATTCTGCCTCTCGGAAATCTCGCCCCACGCTGTTGCTAGGAGTTCCGCGTCGTTGTTCAACAACATCGCCACGCGGCGACGAGCGAGTTCAAGCAATGTGTCGTCGCAGGCTCGACGAACTGACTCGCATGCAACCGCGAGCGCAGCCAGAACCTCTGAAGCCTCGGTACCACGCGGATCAGCCATCAGCGAACGCCACTTGGCGTGAACGACACTGGAAGGCTCTTTACGCCATTGATGAAATTTGATCGAAGCTGAATAGGAGGGCCCGCAAGTTCGAGATCAGGAAGACGTGTGTAGAGCTCGCGGAACATGAGCGTGATTTCACGACGCGCAAGGTGTGCCCCCAGACAGAAGTGTGGGCCGGGTCCGCCAAAGCCCACGTGGGGATTTGGATCGCGAAGAACATCGAACGTGTCGGAATCAGCGAAAATCGCTTCGTCGCGATTGGCGGATCCGTAGTACATGATGATCTTGTCACCCTCGTGGAACTCGTGACCCGAAAGCACGTAGTCCTGCGTGAGCGTGCGTCGCATCCAAACAACTGGCGACGCGTAACGAACGATCTCTTCAACAGTCGTCGGCATTACACCTTCGATATCGTCGAGAAACAGTGCGCGTTGATCGGGGTTCTGCGACAGGTGCGTAACACCGTGGCTGAGCGCTGTGCGCGTGGTCTCGTGTCCAGCAACCGAAAGAAGGATGAAGAACGACGCGAGTTCATCGCCAGACAGTTGTTCGCCATCAACTTCGGTATTCACGAGTGCAGACAGCAAATCATCAGTCGGGTTCGCCCGACGAAACACTGCGAGGTCGTTGAGCAGACCAGCCAGCGTCGCTCCAGCCCCGAGGAACGCAGTAATGGGATCAGTTCCCTCTGGAATGAAGTCCGGATCGCCGCCGGAAAGGATGATGGTCGATTGCGCCAAGACGGTGTCGAATTCACTGTGGGGAATTCCCATCATGTCGAGAATGACGAGAAGAGGGAACGGCATCGACACATCTCTGACGAAGTCGATCTCGCCCTTTTCGACGATCCCGTCGACGACTTTCTTGGCGGTTTTCTCGACATCCTCAAGGACGTTGTTCAACATTCGCGGAGTAAACGTTCCCGACACGATCTTGCGCAATCGGGCATGGCGTGGATCGTCCATCGAGATGAGCGAGCCATAGAACTCGTTCATGTCGGCAGGCATGTCAAGAATCGACACCGCGCCTTGGCCCGAACAAAAGACTTCGGGATGACGACTGATCTCAAGCAGATCGTGCATCTTCGTGATCGCGAAGTAACCCGGGCCCTGGGGAAACGGTTCAAGAATGGGTTCGGGAAAATAGGCAATGGGATTTTCACGGCGCAACGTGGCGAATGCCGCGTTGCGCTCGGACCACGGCTTGGCCCAAAACTCAATGTCGGAAAGATCAATGTCTTCAAGTTTCATAATGACTCCTAGGTGAACAAGAACGGTGAAGAAGAGCTCAGAGGACACCCGAACGATTGGTTGTCTCGATGAGTTCGAGACATTCACCGTTCGGTCCGGGCCAGAACAAGACAAGCAGTAGCGGAAGATTGTCGCCCACAGAGAGTTCCTCTGTCGGCACAAATGGGGAGGAACCGGCAGCGCGAACTATGGCTTCATCGGCAGCGCAATCGGCGGTCGACCACGCCATCCGGAAAAGGCCAAGTTCATTGGCACCGCGATTACGCACCGTTGTCTTCGGGGCAGGGTCGAGCCATTGCGCGAGCGCAACAGTAAAGACCGAACCTTCATCGGCAAGGAGCACCGCACGGACCTTCACGTCGGATTCGCGTCCGTAGAGATCGCCTGCCCACATCATCTCGGCGACTTCCTGAAGCGGAGTCAGCCCCATCACATCTCGGTAATACGCGAGTGACTCGTCGATATCGACGCAGTTCACGACAACTTGCGCAATTGAGGTCTTTTCGCCTTGAAAGAGACCAACCGGCACGTGGTCAGGGTCGAGCAACATCGCGACTCGAACCTCAACACCACCGCTATCGACCATGCGCGGGCCGGCAACAAGAGTTCCGCCAGCAGCCACGGCTCGTTCAACGGTTGCGTCGATGTCTGGTGTCGAAAACATCAACCGGTTGTAACCGGGTTCACCATCAAGGCCAGGCGCCGTTCCTGTCGGCAGGGGCGTTTTCCACTCGAGCAGATCGAGCGATAAACCATCGAGGCCATCATCGGAGTGCATGATCCACGCGTCCCACGCCACCTCATCGAGACCGAACGCCGAACCCGACTGGTTCTTGCTTGGCACTGTTCGCAACACCCGGCGCAAACCAAGGGCCTCGTAAAACGCAACAGCAACGTCGAGATCAGAGCAGTTTGAGTTGCAGTGGAAGATACGGTTTCCCTGAATCGCCATAGTCGGATCGTAGGGCCACCGAACCCATGGCGTCTTCAGCCTTCAGTACGACTCAGGATCGTCAATAACCGACTGGGGAACCGGGAACTTGTAGAGCTCTGACGCGTTCTTCCAGGTAATGCGAGCGATGTCATCGGCCGGAAGATTCCCGATCTCATGCTTGGTTACGGCCTGCGTATTTGGCCAGGTCGAATCGCAATGGGGGTAATCGCTTTCGATGAGAATGTTTTCGATCCCGATACGTTCTCGCTGCACAAAAGCCGAAGGATCCTCAACCGCACAGAACCAGAAGTTCCGCTTGAGAACTTCGGCAGGTGTCAGATCGGTACCCGTCCATGTTCCGTACATGTCGTGATAACTGAGCATGTGGTCAAGGCGATCCATGAGACCAGCCACCCAACCAATGCCACCTTCGGACATGCACAGTTTCAGATCTGGGAATCGAACGGGAAGCATTGAGTACAACCAGTCGACCGCGGCAAACATCGCGTAACCAAAGAACAGCACGCCCACGGTGTCGGGCGGTGCGTCTGGGGCTGTGGCAGGTGACGTGCCCGAGGAACCAATGTGCAGGTTCACAACGGTTCCGGTTTCGGCACAGGCCTGCATCATTGGATCCCAGTAACCCGTGTGAAGCGATGGGAGACCCAACATGTGAGGAGCTTCAGTGAACGACACCGCTTTAAATCCACGTTCTGCATTGCGCCGAATTTCCTTGGCACCAAGCACAGGGTCGAGAAGCCACGGAATTTGGCAAGCGATGATGCGCCCGGGATGTGTCCCCGCCCACTCCTCGATGTGCCAATCGTTCCAGGCTCGAGTCGTTGCCAGCGCAAGGTCGACGTGGTTCGTTGATGTTTGCAGACGCTGACCACAGAACCCCGGAAGGAACGAAGGAAAATTTACTGACGCATAAATGCCGTTGAGGTCCATATCTGCGATTCGAGCGTTGATATCCCACGCTCCGCGTCGCATCTCATCGAAACGTGCTGGTTCGAATGAGTACTCAGAAACCGGACGACCCACAACGGCATTGAACCCAACATTCGGAATTTCCAACCCGTCGTAGACCCACGTTTCCGAGCCATCATCTTTCTCAATGACTTTTGGAGCACGATCGGCCAACTTCGCAGGCAGACGACCTTCGAAGGTGTGTGGCGGCTCAACGATGTGATCGTCAGCGGAAATGATTGTGTAGTCACGCTTACGGCGTTCCGGTTCGGGCAGGAACGTGACTCCACCAGACTTCGACTTTCCGCCAGTGGTGAAATTCATGTTGGACGCGAGATCATCAAGACTGATTGACATGGTTCACTCCAGAACGTCGGGTTCTTCACGGATAAGACGGCGGACCGCTCCGGCCCAGTAGACCTCGGTGCCGCGTTCAAGAAGCGACGCCTTCATCGCAGGACGCACCATCGGCGGGACAGTTGTTGCGGGCCGATCAGCAACGAGTACGTCGTACATCAACTTGCACTGACGATCGAGCGTGGCTGATTTGTAGGTCGCTTCTTCAATTGTCGGCGCAGTAACGATTGCACCATGGTTCGCAAGGATGACAACAGACGCATCACCGATGCGCTCAGCCAGGTCGGCGCCGAGTTCGGGTGAATCGATTTCACCGGAGTACTCGCTGACAAACCCAAGTTCGCCGTCAAACATTGACGACTGCTGGTGCAGGAATTCAGGGACAAGCCCAAGCGCAGCAAGGAGCACCACGTAATACGGGTGGTTGTGTACGACAACGCGCGCCTCTGGTCGGCGACGGTGGAGTTCGGTGTGGATCTGCACCGCTGGAGTGACATCCCACTTACCGCTAATTACGCGACCATCGGGATCGACTCGACAAATATCAGCAGCAGAAATTTCTTCCCACCACAAACCCCATGGATTCACCATTAACGAAGAGTTGTCAGCGTTCGCCCACGTGATGTGACCGGCAATGTTTTCGCTGAATCCTTCACGGGCAAGAATTCGAAACGAACATGCCAACTTCTGCTCATCGGTGAGTTCGACGCCAATTGGTGGCGTAATCGAAGGCGACCACACATCGGCACCGCCCTTCGATAGCTCAATACCTTGAGGCACAGCCGCCGAACCACGGGTTGCGGCGTCATTTGCTTCAATCGTCATAGCACAACCCCCGGTCGACGTATGGGTACACGTTAGATGCCAAACCGAGGCACTGAACCAATGAATGTGGTTGCCTTTCGCCATGATGACCGTCTCGATTGCCGACGGCAGCCTCGAAGGCCACTCAGATGAAGGTTCTATGGCCTTTCTCGGCAGAGAAGTCGCCATTGAACGTGACCCGAACCGCCGAGTTCGGCAAGCATGGGGCTCATGATCACATCTCATTGATCTGATCAACACTTTCAGGGGGAATAATGAAGTACGCATCACTCGGCACGACTGGCGTCTCGGTCAGTCGCTATTGCCTCGGCGCAATGATGTTCGGCCAAATGGGCAATACCGATCACGCCGAATGCATACGCATC
This sequence comes from Actinomycetota bacterium, assembly GCA_005787345.1. Lineage (GTDB taxonomy): Bacteria > Actinomycetota > Acidimicrobiia > Acidimicrobiales > Acidimicrobilacustridaceae > Acidimicrobilacustris. Next base: position 15,370 of record SYBH01000055.1, on the reverse strand, counting down.
ATCCACAAAGCTCTCGATGCGGGTATCAACTTCATCGACACTGCCGACGCGTACTCCGGCGGTGAAAGCGAAGAGATCGTCGGCAAAGCAATTGCCGGTCGTCGCGATGAACTTGTAATCGCGACGAAGATGTATCACCCGATGGGTTCCGACCGGAACCAAAAAGGCAACTCGCGCCGATGGATGGCCCAAGCAATCGAAGGAAGTCTTCGCCGGCTCGATACCGACCGCATCGACCTCTTTCAATTGCACCGCTTCGACGAGAGCGTTGCTCTTGAAGACTCAATGGGCGGCCTGACCAATCTCACGGCCGCCGGCAAGATCATTTACGCCGGACATTCCGCGTGGCCGACTGAGCGAATGGTCGAAGCGCAATGGACTGCCGAGAAAATGGGCTTCGTGAAGTTCCGTTGTGAACAAGCCTCGTACTCGATTCTCAAGCGTCGCATTGAACGTCAAGTCCTTCCGACGTGTTCGCGTTACGGAATGGGCGTCATTACCTACAGCCCTCTTGGCGGAAGCTGGCTTTCGGGTCGTTATCGCGAAATTGGTGACGTTCCCGAATCATCTCGTCTGGCCATGATGGGCAAGCGATGGGGTCAGGAACTCGACAGCCCACAAAATCGCGCACGACTCGATGCAACGGTTGCATTGCAGTCACTCGCCGATCAGGCCGGGCTTCCGCTCGCGCACCTCGCGACTGCCTGGGCCATGGAACACCCAAATGTGACTTCAGTGATCATCGGGCCACGGACCATGGAGCAACTCGACGACCTCATCACATGCGCCGAACTGCGTCTCGACGCCGACCTCCTCGATGCCATCGATCGCGTCGTGGCCCCTGGCGAAGATGTTGTCGAAGAAGACAAGTCGATTGATCCACCCTCGTTGCGCGCGTCAGCCCGTCGCCGTCCCTCCTAAAGGAATCCAAGTGTCTGCAATCGAACGTGTTCCCTACGACGAGTTCTCCTACTTCGAGGACAATGCCACCGAAGTTGGAATTGCGTGGAATGGGCCGCCCAAAGTTCGCCGTGTCGACGTGTCCGTCGACAGCGATCGATCGTTGAGCGCATTGGTCTGGGGAACCGGATCACCCGAGATCGTGTTCCTGCACGGTGGAGCTCAAAACGCTCACACGTGGGACACCGTTGCCCTCGCACTCAACCGACCGCTTGTCGCGATCGACCTTCCCGGTCACGGCCATTCCGATGGCGGGAAGAACGGAAGTCTCAATGTCTTCGCCAATGCTGAAGACATTGCCATCGTGATCCGAGAACTTGCCCCAGACGCGCAACTCATTGTCGGCATGTCGCTCGGAGGAATGACGTCGGTAGCGCTCGCCGGACACGCACCAGAACTCGTTCGACGGCTTGCTCTCGTCGACGTCACTCCCGGAGTTGATGGCCCCAAGGCACAACAGATCGCCAATTTCATCAACGGGCCGGAATCGTTCCCCAACTTTGATGAACTCCTTGCCCGAACGATTGAATTCAATCCGACTCGCACCGAATCTTCGTTACGACGCGGCATTCTTCACAACGCACTCCAACTCGACGATGGGTCGTGGGTCTGGCGTTATCGGCGAATGCTGGAAACCGGCGGCGAGCATCCTGACTTTTCCTCGCTATGGGAAGTAATTGGCAAAAGTTCGATGCCGATCCTGCTGGCCCGAGGCATGCTCCCGCAGTCAGTTGTTGACGATGCTGACGAAGCCGAGTTCGTGAAGCGCCGCCCCGATGCACAGATCATTCACGTAGAGCAGGCGGGCCACAGCATCCAGGGCGACCAACCGGTTGAACTCGCTCGTATCCTCGAGCAATTCCTTGAGGCCTGAGGCACCACCTCACCGTCAACACACCTAAGGGCGACACAATGACTTGGACTACCTCCGATATTCCTGACCTCACCGGAAAGGTCGCCGTCATCACCGGTTCGAATGCCGGACTCGGTTTCCACATCGCGTCCGACCTCGCAGGTGCTGGCGCTCGCGTCATCATGGCCTGCCGCAATGAAGTCAAGGCCACTGAAGCGGCCAATAAAATCCGCATGAAATCCCCGCGCGGAACAGTCGAAACAATGACGTTGGATCTCGCCGATCTTTCGTCGGTAAAGACATTTTCGGAACGCCTTCACTCCACAGTTGACCGACTCGACATCCTCGGCAATAACGCCGGGCTTATGGCCCTCGATGAATCAAAGACGGTTGACGGTTTCGAGACGCAATTCGGCGTCAATCACCTCGGCCATTTCGCATTAACTGGTTTGGTGTTGCCGCTACTTCTCGCGACTCCCGGATCACGCGTCGTCAACCATTCGAGTATGGGACATCGCCCCGGCAAGATGCGTCTCGACGATCTCAACTACGAGCGCCATCGCTACTCGCGCTGGCCGGCGTACTTCCAAAGCAAGTTGGCCAACTTGTTGTTCTCGCTCGATCTTCAACGCCGTCTCTCACTCGCTGGCGCATCAACTATTGCCCTCACTGCTCACCCGGGCGGGAGCCGGACAGACCTTGGCGTTGAGGGCTCTGGACTTCTCAATAAGTTGCTGAAACCAATCGGCGGATTCGGACAATCGGCAGCAAAAGGAGCACTTCCATTTGTGCGTGCGTGCGTCGACCCGTCTGCCAAAGGCGGCGACTTCTTTGGTCCGCGTTATCTGATGTTCGGTTCACCAAAACTCGAAACGCCAACTAAGCGAGCCCGTAACACCAACGATGCGCAACGACTCTGGAATGAGTCCGAGGAACTCACCGGCATTCGCTACCTCGACTGAATCCTCGTTCAGTCGTAGTGCCAATTGCGTTCAGGTGGTGCGGTGTATTCGATGCATTGGACGTCGAACCAAATCGGCAACAAATGCTTCACGTAGAACGCGTGGACCGTGCTCGCCGGATTCACGAGGTCCTCGTAGACCTTCAGTTTGATATCCGGTTCAGTCTTCTGCATTTCCGCGATTCGTGCGCAAAGCGCGTCGACTTCCTCACGGGTGTCGTGCAGAAGACCCAGATGGTCGTAACCAGGCGACGAAATCGGCTTGGGGTTTTCTGCCAAGAGAATGAATTGCGTTGCGCGTTCATCGAGCATCATCAGCAAACCACTCTGCCCAAGAATTTCGGTGTCCTTACAGTTCCAGCCAAAGAGCCCGCCATAAAACTCCCGGACTTGATCCCGGAACTCCGGCGTGAGGGTTCCGGGGGCAAAGGTCAGTTCCATATGGTTGAAGCGCATCATGGAGCCGACCATAGAACGAACCGGTTCGTCGCGCCTCAACTACGGAAGAAATTGCCCCGTAAGAGTTCGATCGGCGTGCTGCGCCCGCCACGCCAACATCTTGCGTGCTTCGGCCCAACCCCTCTGCGGATCATCCAACATCGTGCGCCATGTCGGATCAGCCGCAAGGTCGTAGACAAGCGAATCACCATCGGCGAATTGCACGTAGGCAACGTCTTCACTTCGCCGGACGGTGAGCTGATGGCTCACGCTCCGACGGTCCTGTGGCCACATCGCTCCGTCGCGCCCGGCAGTGAAAAATCGCCAGTCAAATTCCCAATAGGCCGCATCTCGCCATTCATCGGGTGTTTCGCCCTCGAGAAATGGTCGTAACGAACGGCCATCGCATTGCCGAGGAACCGGGATGTCGATCAACTCACACAGTGTCGGGAAAACATCGACCGCTTCGGTAAAGGCATCGACGACTTCGCCGCCAGTTCGCGAGGTTCGAGGGTCGCGAACAATGAGAGGGATATGAAAACTTTCCTCGAACCAACCCATCTTCTGCACCATGCCGTGGTCACCAAGTTGCTCGCCGTGATCTGCCGTCACAATCACGATGGTGTTGTCCCATTGCCCTGATTCGCGAAGTGCGTTCCACACCCGACCAAGCTGATGGTCGACGTCACTAATCATTCCGTAGTACTGCGCACGCATCTCACGCAGACCCGCCTCGTCCTCCGGTGCAGCGAAGTACGAAATCGACAACAAAAATTCGTGAAGAGGATGGAGATCTCTTCCAGGAGCGTTCGGAAGATCTACCGAAGCGCGCTCATAAGCAGTCGACCACTCCCCTGCAGCGGCAAACGGCGGATGCGGGCGTAAGTGACTCAAATGAACAAACCACGGTTCGTCGTGACTCGGAAGCCATTCAAGAAATTGGTTGGTAAGAAACGCGCTGATTCCCAAGTTGGCAGGACGTTCCGATTCCGTTGCCAGTCCTTCTTCAGGGTCAACAGGCATGTCGTAACCCTGCGCACGCACCCAATCCGCCCATACCTTGCGTCCACGAGTGAGATCGAGTTCACATCGAAACCCAGGAAGCACACCTTCGTAGGTCAACAGTCGTGGATCGTCCGACGCAACTGTTCGAGGATCGATCGCTTGATCGGTGTAGCCAAACAACACCGGGTCATACCCATTCCGGCGGGCGGCAAGCGCGATGTTGTCGAAGCGGGCATCGAGCGGCGAACCATTCATCACCACACGGTTATTCATTTGATAGGTCCCGGTATAAAGCGCCGCTCGACCGGGCGCGCATGGAGAGGCTTGTCCATAGTGTTTGGCGAAGCGCACGGACTCGGCACAGAGCACATCAAGCGCTGGGGTTTTCACCACCGGGTGGCCGGCCACCGAAAGACACTCCGCCCTGAATTCATCGAGCGTGATGAAAAGAACGTTCGGACGAGCATCAGCCATGTCCGGAGCGTAGGACACGGGCCTAGCATCGCGATGTGGACGAGCCATTCTTTGACACCATTGAACCCGGTCCCGATGCTGCCGACCATTTTCAGAAGTTCGGTTGGGTGCTCACCGAGCCTCTGCAGCCCCAAGGGGTAGCCGAGCTTCGTGAATGGATCGATGACCTCATGACATGGCCCGACGACGGCCCTTGGCTCCACTACCGGGAAGCAACGGCGAACGGACCTCAACTCTGCCGGACAGAAAACTTTGTTCCGTATCACGACGAATTACGGGAACTCCTTACCCGCAGCGAACTCTCAGACACAGCGTCAGTCCTTCTCGATGAGACTGCTGTCCTTTACAAAGAAAAGATCAATTACAAAGCACCGGGTGGCGCTGGCTACTCACCGCATCAAGATGCCCCGGCCTATCGATTTATCGAAACACATGTTTCGTGCATGTTGGCTATTGACGATTCTCGAGAATCAAATGGTTGCATTGAAGTCGTGTCATCAATGCACAACGAGATCCTCCCGATGGACGACAAAGGCTGCATCCGCGTCGATGTCGTTGAACAACTTGATTGGAAGCCGGCTCCGATCTGGGCAGGTCAAGCATTGTGGTTTCACTCACGAACTCCCCACCGAAGCGGCCCCAATACTTCGGCTCAGCCTCGTCGAGCGATCTATCCCACCTACAACGCATTGCGTGAAGGTGATCTTCGCGAGGCGTACTACGAGCAGAAGGCAAAAGAGTTTGCCTCTACTGACGGACCGCGGGTTTCGCTCATCGAGGACTTTGAAGGACACATTCTCTGATGTCGCCGGTCTCGATTGACTCAATACATTCGATGTACAGCACTTGGGGGAACGAAACCTATGACGAGGACATCACCCAACTCGCCCACGCGCTGCAATGCGCAGCCCTCGCGAATCACGAAGGATCAAGCGAGGAGTTAATTGCCGCTGCCCTCCTCCACGACATTGGTCATCTTTTTGAAATCGAACGCCGAAACGGGCCCGACTACAGCGCCGACCTCCGGCATGAACTCATCGGTTCGGACTACCTGAGCGGCCTCTTCCCGCCAGCGGTGACGGCACCGATTGCGATGCACGTCGAAGCAAAGCGTTACCTGACTGCAAATGAGGCCGGCTATTTCGACGGGCTTTCTCGAGGATCACAGCGGAGCCTCGAGGCGCAAGGCGGCCCCTTCACCGCCGCCGAAAGCGCGAGGTTTATGGGGCTCGAAGGAAGCGCAGACGCGATCAAGCTCCGCCGATGGGATGACTTCGGCAAAGTCCTCGGCTTCGACGTCCCCAACTTCGACACTTGGATTCCACTCCTACTTCGAGTGACCTCTGTGCAGTAGCTAGCCCAAACGAACTTGGGCTGCACCAGTGATGGGCGGCAGATCAACGGGGCTAAGCGCGCCGGCGGCAGCATCACACACCGCGGGAATTGCATTCACACAGCGATTTGCTGCGCTTGCATTCCCCCCACCAGCTGCACCCGGTTCACCCGGTTCATTTCCATGAATCGTGATCTCTAAATGCGGATGGCCACTCATCACGACGCGATGTTCGCCACCAGGATTCAAAGGCTGTTGCCAGTCGGGCGCACAGTCATCGTCGATTCTGGTGATGTGTTCCACCGTAAGGAGAGGTTGACCACCTACGAGTCCTGTGACTTGGAAGCGAAATGCCCCCATGGTTCCTTCTTCGAAGGTTCCCATTCCCGGAACTTCGATCGTCCGCTCAAGAGGACGGCGTTCCACAGTTGTGGTGACTTCGTCGATCTCGACCTCAAGACTGTCAGCGAGTACTCGCACCATCGGAGCCCAGACCGTCATCAACGACATCTCTTCAAGCATTTGCGGCACGACGTTCATCGGGCCGCCCAGACCGATCACGTTGCGTACGATGTCGGGTGCGTCATAAAGCGCGTAATTGAAGATCTCTTGAATACGAATCTCGGTGATTCCTGCGCCAACGCCGCTCACGAGAGCAGGCAGGATGTCGAGTGCCCAGCCGGGATCGATACCGGAAACAAAGACCGAGGAATTACCAGTTTCCATCGCTGGGGCGAGCATCCCCATCAATTCGGGAGGAGCGCTTGCGGGGTGCAGTAACGGATAGAACGCAGTCGACACGACATTTCGACCTAAGCGAAGCAGGCGTTCGAGATCCATGTACGCGTCCATCGGACGCGTATCAGCAGTTGCTGCATACACAACGCAATCGACGTCAGGCGCAAACGCGATCTCGGTGTCGTCAGTCGCAAGCACTCCGAGTGGAGCAATCCCTGCGAGTTCGCCCGCGTCTTTTCCAACTTTCGCCGGGTTCGACACGACCACACCAACAAGCTCCAGATCGCGATGCGTCGCGATTGCTCGGATTGCTGGTCGCCCAACGTTCCCTGTTCCCCATACAACGACTTGATATGTCATGGGCGGGGACCCTAGTAGCGAGAACGCTGACCGTGCCGAAACGCGCGCTAGTTCTCGAACGTCGCTTGGGTTCTCGGCCGACCGCCGGGTCCGCTGTAGGCCAGTCCAACACCGGGGGTGACCTCGAAGGTCACGGCAGCCATTGATCCGACGGCCGCTTTCCATGAAGAAATCAGCTGATCTTCTGCCCCGTAGTCAAACGGGTCGGTGAGCACGTATTCCTCGGGGGCACCCGGAGCGATCGGGTTTTCCACGAGCCACCGCGCTGTTCGGGCCACTGCCTCGCGCGCAGGCACAAGATCTCGATAGCCAAGTCGCGTTTGCAGCAGCGATGTATCAAGTACCCGATGTGTCGGCGATGGCTGGGCAAGTAGCGGTCGCGCTGGTGCAGCGAGTTCGAAGGGCATCGAAACAATCTCAAGTTCAGCGCCAAGTTCCGAAGCGATGATCTCAATGACCTGCCGAATCGTCAGGACTTCGTCATCGCCGCAATTGAATGCAAGACCAGCTGCATCATCAGGACGATCGACGCCACACAGCACCGCATGCGCGAGATTTTCTGTGTAGCCGTGATGATGCAATGTCAGACCGTCGTCGGCCACAACAATCTGCCGCCGTCCATCAAGAATGCGACGAACAACGCTCCATTCACGAGGGACAACCTGAAGCGGCCCGTAGGCGTAGGGATACCGAAAGTGTGCCGCCCTCGGCTGATTCGCGAAAACAAACTCCTCGGTACGAGCGACTCGGAAACCCTTTTCGTCTTCTTCTGGACTTGCGACCACCGGGGCCGCCTCGCTTACCGGAACAGGAAGGCCTTCGGGAGTAAAGAGCCACGGGTTCATCCAACCCCGAATCGCCGGCACGCCGCCGACCGAAACAAAGCGTTCTGTTCGGCCCACCATGAATTCCGCGATTCGACGCAGTCGCCCGTACATCACCACGGTGAGATCCCATGTGCGATCGCCGATCGCTTCGGCCAGCGACTCCATGTCATAGGGATCGGCATGGATGTGCTCAATCTCGATCGGTGTTTCAGGCCGCTCGTGGGTGCCGCGGTGAAGAATGATGACCTCATGACCGCGGTCCATGAGCCCGCGAACCAAATGGATTCCGGTAGGGCCTGTTCCGCCAATCACCAGTGTGCGTGTCATGTTTGCTCTCATCATCATGCGAGGTTCGTTCGCCGACCCTACAAGCACAGCAGTTCCCGCTTTCGAGTCACCGCACCCATCAGCGCCGTGGTAGCAATCTCTTAGCAATGCGCTGCCGCAAGGGGGAATCATGATTCTAGAAAACAAGGTCTCAATCATTTCGGGTATCGGCCCAGGGCTCGGGCAAGAACTCGCCTACGTCTTCGCTCGTGAAGGTTCCGACGTCATCCTCGTCGCCCGAACTGAGTCAAAGCTCCAAGAGGTAGCCGACGAAATCTCTCGTCAGTGGCCTGACCGACGCACACTCATTTGCCCCACCGACGTCTCAGACGCCGATCAAACCCAGCGCATGGTCGATGCGACCATTGCCGAGTTCGGCCGTATCGACTGCCTCGTCAATAGCGCGTACGTTCCGCCTCCATTCACGATGTTCGAAGATGCGAACTTCGATGATTGGCGCAAGTCATTCGATGTCACGGTGTTCGGAACGCTCCAACTCACCCAACAAGTCGTGCCGCACATGAAGTCCAACGGAGGCGGTTCGATCGTGTTCGTGAACTCAATGATCCAAAAGAAGCCACTTGCCACGCAATCGGGATACGCGACCTCGAAGGGCGCTCTCACCGTGGCGGCCCGCATGCTCGCCAAGGAACTTGGCGCACATCACATCCGCGTGAATTCAACCTTCATGGGTTGGATGTGGGGCCCTCCGGTCGAGGGCTACGTGAACTACGCCGTAAGCACAGGCCAAGACCGCGACGCCGTCATCGCTGAAATCACCAAAGACATTCCGCTAGGCATCATCCCCGACGATGCCGATTGCGCAAACGCGGTTGCGTTCCTCGCCTCTGATCTCGCCAGTGTGATCACCGGAGCGGAACTTGACGTCAATGGCGGCGAAATGATGCTCTAATCGAGCACATCAACGACCTCAACTTCTGACACAATCACCCGAAACACAATCGAGGAGGACCACGATGCCCACCGAACAGCACGCTGAAATGCTCTGGGAAACCCCCAGCCACGAAGAGATCATTGGGATCACCAAGAGCCATGTCGAGGCCATGGAAACAATGGACATCGACGAGGTTTGGGTACAAGCCGGAATGCATCACGTCATGCTTCGCACAATCGGACGCAAGTCCGGCAATGAACACAAGATCGCTCTTCCGTACTGGCGCGACCCCGACGGCGTGCGCATCGTTGTTGCGTCCTACGCCGGTCATGAAAAGCACCCGGCGTGGTTCATCAACCTTCGTGACCGAGAGGCAAACCCTGAGATCTACATCAAGGTGCAGGACGGCGAGTTTTGGTCGGTTCCGGAAATCCTTGATGAGGGCCCAGAACATGACCGCATTTGGGAACTGCTCTGCGACGATCGCGCTTGGTACCGCGACTATCAGAAAAAGTGCAACCGCACGATTCCGCTGGTTCGGCTTCCCGAAACTCGCTCAGTCTGAGAATCGCCCAGGAGATCGCTGCTAACGAAGAGCGTCAGTCACAACCTTCAGGACCGCAAGCCTCGCCCTCGATGAGCACCTCGAGGGCGGGTCCGCGTTCAGACCAAACCCGATCGAGAACCTGGAGTAGCACTTCCGGGGGCTGCGCACCGGCGACGGCGAGGCGGCGATCAAACACAAAGAACGGAACGCCAGTGACCTGCATGGATGCAGCAGTCGCTTCGTCGATCCGGACCTCATCAGCGAACGCGTCAGTCGTGAGCACCGCAGCAACTTCGTCCGCATCAAGACCTGCTTCGACCGCGAGTCGTTCGACCACCTCGGGGAGTCCGATCGCTTCACCCTCAGACAGATAACCGCGAAGGAAACGTTCCTTGACCTGTGTTTGGATGCCCCGAGCGGCACCGAGGTGAATCATCCGATGCGCATCGAACGTATTGCCAGGCTGAACCCGATCGAATTGAAACTCGACTCCGCATTCGGCTCCAGTTGCGGTCATCCGATCGATCATCCCCTGTGCTTCTTCCGGCGATGTGCCGTACTTTTTCGCCAGCATGCCGACGTAGTTGCCTTTGCGCGCTGCGGGCGCGGTTGGATCAAGCTCATAGCTATGCCAGATGATCTCGACCTTGTCCGAGTGAGCGAATTCACCAAGCGCATTATCGAGATTGGCTTTACCAATGGCACACCACGGACAGACAACGTCAGACCAAATATCGACTCGAATCGTTTCCGTTGCTGCATCCATGATTTCTCCAATGGTTTGACCAAATGAGCGTATCGGCGATCTCGACGACGGCAGTGGGCCTTCGCACCAATCCGTCCACGACTAGGTTGAGACGACACTTAGGGGGAAGCAACATGGAAGACGGCACAACGTCGCCGGAGACAACCGAGCCTGCACATCCCCTGACTCGAGCGATGGTGCTGCTATTTCTCCTCACCGCACTCATGTCCCTTGGATACGGGAGCGTCTTCACGCTCTTGGCCGACATTCGAGACAAGTATGGATTCACCGACAGCCAGGTTGGACTCATCGCCTTCGCTGGCCTGTTCACAGGAGTCCTTGGTCAGCTCTTTCTCGCTCGCTTTTCTGATCGCGGTTACGCAGTCGTCATGATGCGCGTTGGTATCGCAACCGCAGCATTCGGAATGCTTTGGATGACATTCGCAACACCGCTCTGGCAGTGGATCGCCGCTCGGCTGCTCCTCGGACTCGGTTCGGGAATGGTCGGTCCCGCCATTCGCCGAGTCATCATCGCCCGAGACCCTCAACGCGTTGGAGCAAATCTCGGTCGTCAAACCGCCTTCGATGTGGCTGGTTTTGTTCTCGGTCCAGCACTTGCAGCAGGACTCGCTCAGGTTTTTGGATTACGCGCGCCCTTCATCTTTCTAACTGTTGCCTACGTTGCAGCGATCTTCTTTGTTGGGCGAATCACGACGGCAGCCGATGCTGCCGCCTCCGAAATCACCCGAACCAAGCACCCTTCTCTGCTTCGACTTCCCGCAATGCAGTCAGCACTTTTTGCCGCTATCGCGTTTTACCTCACGATCGGAATGTTTGAGGCCCTTTGGTCGATCCTCTTACGCGACCTAGATGCCGAAACCTGGCTGATCGGTGTCACGTTGAGTGTGTTCACGATCCCGATGATTATCTTTGCACCCAAGGGCGGTGCACTCGCTCAAAAAATCGGACCAATCCGTGTTGTGACTATCAGCGTCACCGTTGCAGCGATCGCCACTTGTCTCTATGGATTCCTGCCGCTGTGGTTCCTTATTGTGATTTCGGGCGTGCACGCAATCGCTGATGCCTACACGATGCCTGCCAATCAGGTTGCAGTCGCTGTATCGACTCCGCCCGATCAACTCGCGGCCGGACAAGGTTTGCTCGGTGCAACTGGTCTCGCAGTCGCCGCAGCTTCAGCCATCATCGGGTCTGTCATTTACGACGCGTTTGGTCGCGCAACAATTTTCACCGGCACCGCAGTCCTGATGATGATCTGCCTCGGAATTGCACGCTGGCGCTGGAACGCGCAACCCGCTCTTCACGACATCACCGGCTAGCCACCGTTCGATCACTCAACACGAACCAACGATTGACATTTCCTTCCGGGCCTTTAAGTAGGACCTTTTCGAATCAATCATCGGCGACAAGCGCGTACGACTTGTTGCCAGCAGGGTCAACAGGGATATCGCCCGCAATTGTGATCCGTTCGTGACAACGATGCATACCTTTGGGGATGTCCATGGGAACGATGTGCGCAGTTGCTCGATTGTCCCAGAAGGCGATGCTTCCTGGCTCCCACCGGAAGCGGACAGTGAATTCTTGGCGCTGAAGATGCTCGTAGAGCATGGCCAGAATGTGATTGCTCTCTCGGCGTGACAACTCAACGATGTAATCGGTGAAGTTGGGCTCGACAAAAAGAACTTTCTCGCCGGTTTCAGGATGCACGCGCACCACTGGATGCACCGCACGAAGAGGCTTCGACATAAATGCCTTCGCCACTTCACCAGGAAGCTCGCCGCGATCGATCGGAAGCGCGTTGTGGTTCACCGCATGTAAGCCGTCAATGAATGTCTGAATCTCTGGCGATAGGAACTTGTAGGCCATCGCAAGATTCGACCACTGCGTGTCGCCGCCATACGGGGGAACGACAACTGCACGAAGAATCGATCCCATTGGCGGTGCTTCAATAAATTTTACATCGGTGTGCCAACGACTCTCGATGCGTGTTCCCCCCGTTCCCTTTTTCTCTTTAACGTTTGCTGTTCCTTGCTGATTATCGAGCAGCAAAATTTCCGGATAGTCAGGAAACGACGGCGGGAACGTGGGGTGACCAGGAAGCGGCTCACCAAACGCTCGAGCAAGCGCAAGGTGCTGATCCCGATCGATGAACTGATCTCGGAAGAAAACCACTTTCCACTGCAGGAGGGCGGCCCGGATCTCTGCGACAACCGCCGGATCAAGCGGCTTTGTCAGATCGACGCCGAATATTTCAGCACCGGTGTAGCCAGTCATCGGACGAATATCGAGACCGAGTTCAGTTGCGTGCGAAACCTGCTGATCCATGTTTCCCCCTTGGACTGTGTCTCCTGCACCTTACGACAGTTCGTCCGAGATGCCAGTGCCTTCAAGATGCCGCCGAATAGCTAACGGGTGCTGAGAGAGAGAATTCGCTACTCACATCGAAATCAGCCGGTTGTCTTCTTGCGGTAGTTCTTCATGTACTCACGCACCTCTGGCGCATAGTTCAGAAGATTCTGGTTACGCGCTTCGAGTGCGATGGCACTGGTGAGACTTGACGCTTCAGAGTTATGCCACAACACCTCCTTCGTGGTGCGCAGTCCGCTCGCGGTATACGAAGACATTCCGCGCGCGTAGCTCAGCGCGAGTTCTTGAAGTTCCTCGTCCGCCACAACACGCGATACCAAACCCATACGCAACGCTTCCGCTGCGTCAATGTCGCGGCCGGTAAGGATGAGGTCGAACGCGTTTGCGTTTCCAATCAATCGGGGGAGCAAGTAGGTGATTCCGATATCGGTTCCCGAGAGGCCCGTACGAATAAACGCAGAACAAAATTGCGCCGACTCAGACGCCACTCGGATATCGGCGGCACAGGCCAAGGCCAGTCCCCCACCAAATGCTGGGCCATTCACTGCAGCGATGATTACCTGTGGGAGGTCACGCATTCGGACGGTGAGGTTCGACATAAACGTTTGAGCATCGACACCCGCGGGCATATGGGGATGCTCTCCTGGGTTCGGTGGAGTACCGAAGTCCTTGAGGTCGAGGCCGGCACAGAACGCTCTGCCCTCACCGGTGAAAATCACGACTTTACAGTCGACGTCTGCTGCAATTGCATCGAACGTGTCGTGAAGCTCTGTCACGAGTTCAAACGAAATCGCATTCAGCCGATCAGGGCGGTTGAGACGAACCACAGTGATGTGCGGTTCTGGCTTCGTCACTTGGACAAGAGCACTCACTTTGGGATCTCGCTCCACGCAACATCGGTATCAACGCGTACATCGCCCGGCAGACCGAGAACTCGTTCACCGAGGATGTTGCGCATAATTTCCGAGGTTCCACCTTCAATGGTGTTGGCACGAGCTCGCAGGAACCGGCCGGTTCGAGTGGACATGCCGTCCGACGAACGAGTCATCGGATAACCGGGTTCGTGCAACATGGCGGCGGCGCCTTCAAGGTCGACGACTGCGGCCGTGACCCGCTTCGAAAGTTCGGCAGAGGCCAGTTTGCTCACTGAACCTTCAGGGCCCGGATTCCCACCGACAGCAGACTGCTTCGCACGCGCATTCGTGAGGCGAACGATTTCAGCCTCAATCCAAAGTGCCATGACTCGATCGCGCCAGATCTCGCGCTCCACCGACGAGAGTTGTGACTTTCGCGCTTCCCATAACTTCATGAGTTCCTTGATCGGGCCAGAACCTCGGGGGGCCGGGCCACCGGCAAGAGCAACGCGCTCGTTCATTAGCGTTGTAATAGCCACACGCCAACCATCGCCCTCGTCGCCAAGACGCAGCGAGTCATCGATGCGCACATCAGTGAGGAAAACCTCGTTGAATTCCGCTTCGCCTGTCATTTGATAAAGCGGACGCACCTCAACACCAGGCGCGTGCATATCGAGCACGAAATAGCTGAGTCCCTTGTGCTTTGGAACGTCAGGATTGGTGCGAGTGAGAAGCATCCCGTAATTCGAAGTGTGGGCAAGCGTTGTCCACACCTTCTGACCGTTGACGATCCATTCATCGCCGTCACGAACAGCTCGGCTCGGGATACCCGCTACATCAGATCCGTGCGTCGGTTCGGAAAACAACTGACACCACACGTCTTCACCCGTGAAGATCTTGCGGAGGTGCTTCTGCTTCAGTTCCTCGCTGCCGTAGGCAAGCACAGTGGGTGCGCCCATACCGATGCCGATCGGGTTGATGCGCAGATCTTCGTAGGTCACCCCGTGCGAGCGGAGCACATCATCGATTACCGCTTGCTGGCCGCGGTTACCGCCCAACCCGCCGTATTCCTCAGGGAAGTGCACCATCGCCAAACCAGCGTCGTACTGCTTGCCCCGAAACGCGAATTGATCGTCGAGGATGTCACGATTTTCTTCGACCAATTCTTCAGTTCGCTTCGCCAGATCCTGATCTTCGTACATGCGTCCTCGCCGCTAGTTGGGAAACAAATTCAGCAAAACCAGCAACTACCCGCCGGCCCCCTGCAGGACTGCATCGTGCCACTTCAATGCCCCTTCAACCAACCCACGAGCAGGTCCGGACCTCAATAATCACTCTGGCCGGTCGCACCGCCGAAATGCCGCTATTGACGGCGCTCTGAGGCACCTGAGCGATCTGATTCCGGACTACTTCCGTCGATTACAGAATTCGAAAGATTTCGCCCGGAGGAATTGCCGTTGTTCCCAGAATTACCGTTGTTCCCAGAATTACCGTTGTTCCCAGAATTACCGTTGTTCCCAGAATTAGCGTTGTTCCCAGAATTAGCGTTGTTCCCAGAATTACCGTTGTTCCCAGAATTACCGTTGTTCCCAGAATTACCGTTGTTCCCAGAATTACCGTTGTTCCCAGAATTACCGTTGTTCCCAGAATTACCGTTGTTCCCAGAAT
>SYBH01000054.1 GCA_005787345.1 Actinomycetota bacterium | reverse complement strand
TCCCCCTTATTCGCTATCTGTCGAAACCATGGCGGTCTTGACCGATTACAGCCGTCGTATTGCCGACGCTCTTGGTGTCGTCGGATTGCTCAACGTTCAGTACGCAGTAAAGAGCGGCCAAGTCTTCGTGATCGAGGCCAATCCGCGTGCGAGCCGCACCGTTCCGTTCGTAGCAAAGGCCACTGGCGTTCCGCTGGCCAAGATTGCTGCCCGCGTGATGCTTGGCGCATCACTGTCTGAATTGCGCGAAGAAGGTTTGCTTTCTGAACCCGTTCAGGGTGATCACATCGCTGTCAAGGAGGCTGTGCTGCCGTTCAGTCGCTTCCCTGAAGCCGACGCGTTGCTCGGCCCGGAAATGCGTTCTACCGGTGAGGTCATGGGAATCGATCTCACCTTCGGACTCGCTTTCGCCAAGAGCCAGTTGGCTGCAGGCACAAACCTTCCAACTTCAGGAAAAGTGTTTCTGTCGCTCGCTGATCGCGACAAAGAGGTTGGCGTCAAGACGGCGCAACGATTCCGCGAACTCGGATTCTCAATTGCTGCGACCTCCGGTACCGCAGATCATCTGATACGAAACGGCATCGACGTCGCTACGGTGGTTGCAAAGATCGGTGAGCCCGACGGGCAAGACGCAGTCGATCTCATTGAAAGCGGCGAGGTTGTCCTCGTCGTCAACTCGCCTCGGGGTCGAGGTCCACGTGCCGATGGTGCACATATTCGCGCTGCCGCCGGAAAGCACAACATTCCCTTGCTCACCACTGGCGCTGCGGGTCTCGCCGCAGTGAACGGAATGGCCGACCGGGCGGAACATCCACTCGAGGTCCGACCCTTGCAGGAATATCACCAGGGAGTTCGTCGCGGGGGAGCCTCCTAATGGCCGGCCGTCGTCGCTCCCGAGTGTCGGTTGATCTCACCACCACAGTGGGTTCGCTCACGTTGCGAGCTCCAGTGATGACGGCATCAGGCACGGCCGGTCACGGTGATGAACTCAGCGCCTATGTCGATCTTTCGTCGCTTGGTGCGGTGGTGGTGAAGTCCCTCTACCCCGAACCGTGGGCCGGGAATGCAGCGCCGCGCGTTCACGAAACTCCTGCTGGAATGCTCAACAGCGTCGGGCTTCAGGGTCCAGGCGTTCGCAAATGGCTCGACGAAGAACTCCCTGCGGTTATTGCCACCGGTGCCACCGTCGTTGCAAGTATCTGGGGCTCGACGATTGATGACTACGCGCGTGCTGCAGAGATGTTGCGCGACGCTCCTCCTGAAGTCGTTGCGGTCGAAGTCAACGTGTCATGCCCGAATCACCACGATCGCAATCGGATGTTTGCGCACGCGCCGCACACGACTGCCGATGCGATTCGAGCTTCGTCGGTCTGCGGGCTTCCGATGTGGGCGAAGCTCAGCCCCAACGTTTCGGATCTCGCGTCAATCGCGAAAGCAGCGCACGAAGCTGGTGCCGACGCCGTCACATTGGTAAACACCGTCCTTGGCATGGCGATCGATCCCGAAACCCGCAACTATCGACTGGGTGGTGGTGGCGGCGGACTTTCTGGTCCCGCGATTCACCCAGTGGCAGTGCGCGCTGTGCACGATGTCTACGCGGCGCATCCAGAGATCCCGATTATTGGTGTCGGCGGAGTTGCGCGTGGGGTCGACGCGATCGAGTTGATGATGGCTGGCGCAAGCGCGGTCCAAGTCGGTACCGCTTCATTCGCTGATCCTCGAAGCGTCGCTCGTGTGCAGAACGAAATTCAGGAGTGGTGTTCCGGCCATGGGGTTCGGTCTGTAAGCGAAGTAGTCGGAGCCGTCCATGCCCGTTGAAGAGTTTGATTTCCGTAGCGGAGCCCCTGAAGTAATCCGCTCACGACTGGCACTTGCACTCGACGTCGACGACATCGTTACCGCTCGCCGGATTGCACTCTTACTGAAGCCTTGGTTTGGTGTCGCCAAAGTTGGCCTCGAGCTTTTCAGCGCCGCTGGCCCGGAGGCCATTGAAGCAATGATTGGCGAGGATTTCGCCGTCTTTGCCGATTTAAAACTCCTTGACATCCCCACCACGGTGAATAAAGCAGCGCGGGTGATGGGCTCGCTCGGAGTGTCGTACCTCACTGTCCATACTCGAGCTGGCGTCGACCATCTGCGAGCCGGAGTCGAAGGTGTCGCCGACGGCGCATCGGCGGCAGGGTTTCCCGCACCGACGTGTTTGGGTATCACTGTGCTTACAAGCGAGCAGGCTGATCTGCACGCGCTTGAACAACGAGTCGGCATAGTGCTCGATGCGCAGTGCGGGGGTTTGGTGTGTTCGGCCAGCGATCTTGTAACGGTTCGTGCACTGGCGCCCCACCTGATCACGGTCGTGCCAGGAATTCGACCTGCCGGAGTCGGTGTCGACGATCAAGCGCGACCAGCGACCCCAGCCGAAGCCGTGGCATCAGGTGCCGATGTTCTGGTGATCGGACGTGCCGTTACACACGCAGACGACCCCGTCGCGGCGGCGATTTCGATCGCCGCCGAGGTTGCCGGAGCGCTTTCCTAGACCGATCGGGAGCTGACCCGGACAACAGCCTTAGGGCAACGGCTATGGTCTCGCCCATGCCGCAGCCTCCTGTACTCACTCCAGAACAACGGCAGGCCGCGCTCGCGAAAGCCGCTGAAGCGCGTCGAGCCCGAGCCGTGGTCAAGGACAAGTTGAAGTCCGGTGAACTTACTTTCCCTCAAGTTCTCGACCTCTCAGGTACAGACGAACTTGTTGCCGGTATCAAAATTCTCGCGATTCTCGAATCGCTTCCCGGTGTCGGCAAAGTCAAGGCACGACGCGCTATGACCGAAATCGGTATCGCAGACACGCGCCGATTGCGCGGTCTCGGTGAACAGCAGCGCAAGGCCCTCTTGGCCGCGTTTGGCAATTGACCGAACTCCCGTGATCATTGTTGTTTGTGGACCCGGGGGAGTAGGGAAGGGCACCGTTGTCGCTCGCCTCGCCGCTGCTGATCCGAAGCTTTGGCTCTCCCGATCGTGGAGCACTCGTGAACGGCGGCCGAGCGAGCGCGAAGACGCCTACGTTTGGCGCACCCGGGAAGAGTTCGAAGCCCATGCCGCCAAGGGTGGATTCCTCGAATACGCCGAATTCCTTGGCAATCTCTACGGCACACCCTGGCCCGACGGCGCCGATGGTCGTGATGTGATTCTCGAAATCGATGTCCAAGGTGCCGCGCAGGTCCTCCAGCGGGTGCCAGATTGCCTCTTCATTCTCCTTGAACCGCCTTCGGCCGAAGTCCAGGCCGAGCGGCTTCGGGGTCGGGGAGACCCTCCTGAGCAGGCGGAGCGCCGCATTGCTGTGGCCCAGGCGGAATTGGCCGAGGGTCGTCGATTGGGGGCCGTTTGCATCGTGAATGACGATCTCGACCGTACGGTGGCCGAGGTTGAAAGGCTTATTGCCGAGCATCGATCGGCCTAACGAAGTTCCCGTCCACCCCGAGATTTCCAGCAATGTGGTCCTAGCGGGTGTCTGCGGTAGCATTGCCCCTCTTCTCTGAGGCAGTTCTGCGGTGTTTCGCAGGACTCTCAGTCTGAAACTCTTCTGTCCCCAATCCGTAACGAAGGTGTGCCGTGGCCCAGATCCATGATTCGATGGTGAATCCCCGAATCGAAGTTCTTCTCTCGAAGGTCGATTCGCGATTCACGCTGGTCTCGCTCGGCGCGCAGCGCGCTCGTCAGATCAACGCCTACTTCAACCAACTTGGTGAAGGACAGGGTTCCAATGTTCCGCCGCAGGTGACCTCGCTCGCCCGCAAGCCGCTTTCGATCGCGTTCGAAGAAATCTCGGCCGACAAGATCATCCCCGTGCGCGTCGATCCCGCCGAACTCCTCCTCGAGGACGTCGTCGAAGGCATCGATGAAACCGTCGAATTGGCTGAGGCCATCGACGAAGCACCTGAGGCTGACTGACCGACCTGTTGTCGGTTCTGCGGGCATGACCCTCACATCCCGTCGCATCGTCCTGGGCGTAACCGGGGGAATCGCCGCGTACAAGGCGGTCGATGTTTGTCGTCGACTTGTCGACGCGGGCGCGCATGTCGTGCCGATCATGACCGAAGGTGCAAACCACTTCATCGGTGAGACCACGCTGTCGGCCCTTGCGTCGGAAAAGGTGCAGACATCGCTGTGGGATGAAACCTCACCCATTCCGCATACTCGTCTCGGCCAAGACAACGATCTGATTGTTGTTGCCCCTGCAACTGCTCGACTTATTTCGGCCTACGCCCATGGCTATTCCGACGACCTCCTCACCGCGACGCTCATCGCAACGCGCGCTCCGGTCATTATTTGCCCGGCGATGCATACCGAAATGTGGGAACACCCCGCAGTGCAAGACAACCTCGCGTTGCTTGCTTCACGTGGCGTCATCATTGTTCCGCCGGGCGAAGGTCGCCTCGCTGGTGGCGATGTTGGCACCGGTCGTCTTGCCGAGCCTTCTGACATCGTTGCCGCCATTGAGCGGGTTCTCTCCGCAAACGATGACCTTGCTGGCGTTCGCATACTCGTCACCGCCGGTGGGACTCGCGAAGCAATTGATCCGGTTCGAGTCATCACCAATCGCTCATCGGGCAAACAGGGTTATGCGATCGCCGCTGAAGCGTTGTCTCGTGGCGCAAAGGTCACTCTTGTTACCACTGCAAACCTTCCAGCCCCTGCTGGTGCCGACGTCATCGACGTCGTGAGCGCTGCCGATATGGAAGCGGCCGTCATGCCACGCGCTGATGCGCACGATGTGATTGTGATGGCCGCCGCTGTCGCCGATTTCCGCCCCGCTGTGGTTGCTGATCACAAAATAAAAAAAGACGAAGTTGGCGCCGATGGCGATCGAAAAATCGTGCTTGAACCAACGCATGATTTTCTTGTCGATCTTGGCGAGCGCAAGGCGCCATCGCAGGTGCTGGTGGGCTTTGCCGCAGAGACCGACAATGTTCTCGACAATGCTCGTGGGAAGTTGGCACGAAAGAACCTTGACCTCATCGTGGCCAACGATGTGGGTGCTGACGGCGTCGGGTTCGAATGCGACACCAATGCAGTCACCATCCTTTCCGCCTCGGGAGATACCACTGCCATCGCCTTGACCGACAAACGTGCGGTCGCCAAGGCGGTACTCGACGCAGTTGTGGCCATCAGGTCCGACCGCTGAGGGTCTTTGCCCGACTAGGTTTCTCCCCGAACCAACGACACAGGAGTATCCCGTGAGTAGCTGGACCTTCACCTCGGAATCAGTGACCGAGGGCCACCCAGACAAGATGGCCGATCAGATCTCCGATGCCATCCTCGATGCAATGCTGGCAAACGACCCCATGAGTCGTGTCGCATGCGAAACCCTCGTCACCACGGGTCTTGCAATCATCGCCGGCGAAGTCACTACCTCCGGTTATGTCGACATTCCCAGCATCGTGCGCGACACCATCAAGGGCATCGGCTACGACCGAGAGTCCTACGGCTACGACGGCGAAACCGTAGGAGTCATGGTCAGCCTCGACGCACAGTCATCTGATATCGCTCAGGGTGTTGACGACTCTGAAGAGGTCCGCACTGGCACCTCCGGCGAAGACATCCTCAATAAGCAGGGTGCCGGCGATCAGGGAATGATGTTCGGCTACGCCTGCAATGAGACCGACGTGCTCATGCCGCTTCCGATTCACGTTGCCCATCGCATGGCCGAGCGTCTTGCCGACGTTCGCAAGGCGGGAACTGTTCCGTACCTTCGTCCGGATGGCAAGACTCAGGTCACCTTCGATTACGAGAATGGCAAGCCTGTTCGTTTGCGCACCGTTCTGATCTCGACCCAACATGACGATGGCATCGATCGTGAAGACGCCATCCGTCCCGATCTCATCGAACACGTCATCCGTCCCGTCATTCCGGCAGAGTTCGCTAATGATGACTACCAGGTGCTCGTGAACCCGACGGGCCGGTTTGTTATCGGTGGCCCCGTTGGCGATGCCGGCCTTACCGGCCGAAAGATCATCGTTGACACCTACGGTGGTATG
>SYBH01000012.1 GCA_005787345.1 Actinomycetota bacterium | reverse complement strand
GCTGGGGCAGAACTCATTGAGGTCACCGAAGTCAAAGGTGGCCTGCAAACGCTTATGCGGATCACTATTGAAATCGACGGTAACGACCGACCGGCTTGTGTTATCGACGCGATTTCTCGCTGGCTCGTCTAGCGAACTCGCAGTTACTCGGCGCTTTACAACTCAACGGGGGACATCATGGCTAATCCGATCGGTCCGCTTACTGCGGGCGATGAATGGTTCCAGCATCAGATCGTCGACACGGTCGCTGTCGTCGGTACCAGCGATCTGGCATGGACCGAGAAGGTGTGCGCCATGGCAATGGCCAGGGATGGCAGCCTGCAATTGGGTTTCGGTCTTGGTAAGTACACCAATCGAAATGTGATGGACGCGTACGGCGGCGTTTCTCGTGGTCGTGAACAACTCACCGTCCGCATGAGCCGCCGGCTCTCCGATGCACCCGAACTGCTTGGCGGTGGTCCGATCCGCTACGAGATCGTCGAACCGCTCAAGAAGATCCGTTTTGTTCTCGAACCAAACGACACACAACCGATTGCATTCGACTGGTTATTCGAAAGCATCATCCCGCCGATGGTCGAAGAGCGCACTCATAATCGCTCAATGTTTCGCATTGCCTCGGAACTTGTTCGCTACCACCAGATCGGAACCTGCAGCGGTTGGGTCGAGGTGGACGGCGTACGTACCGAAATGAAGCCCGATACTTGGGTGTCGACTCGCGACCATTCATGGGGCGTTCGCTACGACGTGGGTGAACCGCCTACCGATATGGAACCGCAGCGCGGCCTCGATGGGGGGCAGTTCCAGTTCTTTTGGAGTCCCATTCTCATGGAGCGTCCCGATGGCAGTCACTATGGCCTCTTCTTCAACGTCGCCAAGACGGTCTTCCCAGGTTTCATGCAGAAGAATGTCACTGCCATCATCGAAGAAACCGATGGCTCGGTTGTGCATATGGCTGATGTCGAGCAGGACTTCACCTACGACACCACAAACCGCCGGCTGAAGGGTGGGCAGATTCTCGCCACCATGAGCGACGGTTCGGCTCGTACTTTTCAGGTCGAGGTTCTTGGCGATACGGGTTTCCACCTCGGCGCAGGCCTGTACTTCGGTTGGAACAATCATCACCATGGTGAATGGCGCGGCGAATTCAACCTTGAAGGCGAACGCATCACCGAGTGCACCGAGCCCGAGTTAGCGCGAAAGCTTCATCAAATTCGTGACACCACCGTTCGAGTCACCGACCCCATCGGTGGCGGCGTTGGCTATGGAAACATGCAACCCATCGTCGTGGGCGCCTGGCCCGAACTCGGCTTAAGTGCTGAGTCGTCATTCATGTGAGGAACTGATGCTGACCTATAACGAAGGCGAACCATTTTCCGGCACCGTAGGCAGAACTCTTGAAGATTCGGTTCAGGCCTATCCCGATGTTGTGCTTCCTCCGAAGGGAACGCCGAACGTTGTCTTCGTCATTCTCGACGATGTTGGCTACGCGCAAATCGGTTGTTTCGGTTCCGATATCGAAACACCGAACTTCGACCGTCTCGCCGAAGAGGGTTTGCGATACCGCAGTTTCCACACCACGGCCATGTGCTCGCCGACGCGTGCATGCTTGCTGACCGGTCGCAACCAGCACACAACCGGAATGGGCGGTATCGCCGATAACGCCACCGGTTTTCCCGGCTTTGACGGACGCATCAACAAAGACACTGGATTCATTTCTGAAGTGCTTCGCGACAATGGGTTCGCGACAATGGCAGTGGGGAAGTGGCATCTCGCTCCTCGTGAAGAAACAGACCTCGCCTCTTCGCGCAAGCGCTGGCCGCTTGGTCGCGGATTCGAGCGCTACTACGGATTCATGGGCGCCGAGGCGAATCAGTATGCACCCGACCTCGTTTCCGATAACCACTTCGTCGAGCAGCCCTACGCTGCCGAGGACGGTTACCACCTCACTGAAGATCTCGCTGGCCGCGCGATTGAGTTCATTAACGATCTACGCAACGTCACCGTCGACAAACCCTTCTTCCTCTACTTCGCTCCTGGCGCTTGTCACGCACCTCATCAGGCGCCGCGTGAGTACATCGATCGCTATGCCGGCAAATTCGATATGGGTTGGGACGAGTGGCGCGCCGCAACTCACCAGCGCCAACTTGATCTCGGCATCCTTCCTCCCGGTACAGAGCTCACGCCGCGCCCGGACTGGATCCAGGAGTGGGCAACGCTTCCCGAGGAAGAAAAGCGCGCCTATGCCCGCATGATGGAGGTCTACGCCGGGTTCCTGACTCACACCGATCACCACGTTGGTCGGGTGTTTGATCATCTCGAAGCAATCGGTGAACTCGATAACACGATCGTGGTTGTCATGAGCGATAACGGCGCATCTCCTGAAGGCGATAAACACGGCGCCTTCAATTCGGTCGCTTGGTATAACGGTGTTCCGCTCACGCTTGATGCAGTGCTTCCGAACGTCGATCTTCTTGGATCTGCCGAGTCCCATGGCCATTACCCGTACGGTTGGGCCCACGCCGGCAATACGCCGTTCCAGCGTTGGAAGCGCGAGTGCCATGAAGGCGGTGTCGCCGACCCGTTGATCGTTCATTGGCCTGCCGGCACAAACGGAACCGGCGAGGTTCGCACGCAGTACTTGCATGTGGTCGACATCATGCCGACAGTGCTTGATGCTCTCGGTATCGAAATGCCGACCGTTCTCGAAGGGGTTCCGCAGAAACCCATCGAGGGCAAGAGTCTTCTTGAGTCGTTCTCGGTGCCCGAAACCTCGCAACAGCGCACGACGCAGTACTACGAGCTTCTTGGTTGCCGAGCGATCTACCACGAGGGCTGGAAGGCCGTTGCCTATCACCCAATGCGGGGACAGCTCTATGTCCCCGGTATCGATCCCGACATTGCCTTCGACGATGATCGCTGGGAGC
>SYBH01000003.1 GCA_005787345.1 Actinomycetota bacterium | reverse complement strand
GACATGAATGAACTGGCATGTACCCATCACGAATGACATGTCATGTTCAACGAGCAGAACACCCAGACCTTCATCAACCAATTTCCGAAGCAGGCTGGCCATCTCCTCAGTTTCTTCTTCGTTAAGACCAGAGGATGGTTCATCGAGAAGGAGCACTCGTGGGTTTGACGCAAGTGCGCGTGCGAGTTCGACAAGCCGTGCAGTTCCCGTTGGCAGGGTGCCAACCATGAACTCTGAAACGTCGGAAAGCCCAACCTTTTCGAGAATTTCGTCGCAGACCTGATTCGGATCAAAGCCTGAACGGTCCCAGGTCTTGCGTTGTTCAGCAGCGACGAGGATGTTCTCTCGAGCAGAAAGGCTTCCAAATACCTCGAGCTTCTGGAAGGTTCGCGCAATACCCATGCGGGCTCGTTTGAACGGATTCTTGTTCGTGATGTCCTTGCCATCGAAGAACACTTTGCCGGCGGTTGGTTCCTGCAAGCCGGTAATGACATTGAAGAGTGTGGTTTTGCCGGCACCATTTGGGCCGATCAAACCCGTGACTCGACCCTCGATAACTTCGATAGAAGCTTGTGAGACGGCTTGAAGAACTCCAAAGCGAACGACAACGTCCTGTGTGCTGAGAATTGCGCTCATGATGCACCTCCGGTGGGCACCATCTTCTTTTCATCAACGAGGTCGGTGATATCGAGCACTCGATCAAGCTGTGCAACTTTGTCGGGTGTGAACGGTCGGGAAAGACCCATGTCGTTGATTTCGTCCTTGCCAATATTTTGCTCTCGCTCTTTGGCAACCATGAGTTCTTTCTCAAACCTTGCGTCCTTCCTCCACGGCAAGAGCCCGGCAAGATCGCGACCCGAGTAGAACACCGCACCCTCGGGTCGGTAGGCCATCGCGATTGCTGCGATACCAGGACCAATGAGTTCAATTGCCGTAAGCCACGACGGTTTGCCGAGCACTTCATAGAGTGCTGGGAACGACGCCAATCCGATGACGCCCATAAAGGCAGCTACCGGATACCGCACACCTTGTACCGCCAAGAGAAGCACCAACGGCAGGCCGGCGAATAGCGGGAATGAGTCAACCGAAAGCGCACCACGCTGGAGACCAAACATGCAACCGGCGAAACCGGCCATGGCGCCCGACAGCATGAATACCATCATCTTCGTGGTCGTGAGGTTGACGCCGATTGTTGCCGATGCAGCAGGTGAATCCGACATAGCGATCCAGCGACGAGCCCACCGAGAGCGGCGCAACATCTCAAGCATGAAGAACAGCAGTGAGAACGTGACAACGAGGAACATCAGAAATGCTTTTCGATCGCTGGGATCGGAACTGATTGTGATTCCGAAAATGTCGACGGGCTTAAACAAGACACCCGTTGCGGAAGGATCCAGCATGTTGGGATGTCTGATAATCACCTTGTCGGCGATTTCGGCAAACGCCATCGTAGCGAGCGCTAGATAGAGCCCTTTGAGACGAAGCGCAGGTAGAGCGATCGCCAAACCGAGCGGTGCACAAATAAGCATGACCCACACAATGCCGAGGGCATCGCCGTTCTGACCACCGAAGTGAGAGAACAGCACCGCACCGATGCCAGCAATTGCGAAGTTCGCGAAGCTCACCTGCCCGGCCCAACCGATCAGCGGGATAAGCGAAATCATGATCAAACCAATGACCATGAAGCCTGCGCCACGACCGAGCCATACCGTTGATCGTTCCCCAAAAGTGGTGCCGCTAATCCAAGGTATCCAGCCGTTGGCCCACGCTCCGACCAATACGATCATCACACCTGCACCCAGAGCCGCTTCCCACGGTCGCGTGAGACGTTCGGTGCGTTTCGTAATGCGGATCTTGCCCGTTTCCAATCGGGCCATTGGAAGGAAGAGCAGCGCAATGAAAAGAATCGCCGCGGGAATCGCCTCGTCGGCATAGGTCCAGTCGGTCCCCCACTCGAGGTACACCGCTGAAAACGATTTCGACAGGCCGATGATGAGACCACCGATGAACGCCATTGGAATGGACTTGAGCTGAGCGATGGCTGCTGCTGCCGAAGCAACAACAATGATGAGTGTCAGGTTTTCAACAACAAGCCCCGTTTCGGGAGCGATAAGAATTCCGGCCAAGCCCGCAGTCATGCAACCAAGCGCCCATGAGGCCCCGGAAATGATTGACGGTTTTGCGCCAGTGAGACCGGCGAGGCTGCGGCTATCGACAACTGCGCGCATCGAGATACCGAGTCGAGTCCGATACAGAAGGAAGCGAAGCCCAAGCGCAACAAGTAGGGCGATGACGACCGTGATGATGCGATGCCATGTAGCAGTGACGTCACCGAGTTGGACACCCTTCGTGTCCTGAAAGAACTGCGGAAGTATCCGGCCGGTTTTTGGGGACCAAATCGTGAGTGTGATGCCCATGAATGTCAGCATCAAACCAACAGTCACCATGAGTTGCACGACAAGTGCAGCATCGCGAAGACGGCGCATGATGAGCTTGTCAAGCAAGAAGCCGATGGCTGGCGCAATTACCAACAAGGTGATGGCGATCGCCACCAACGTTGGCAACCCTTGTTTGACTGTGAGCTGCCAATAGCAAAAGGCAAGAAAACAACCGATTGCCGCATGAGAGAAATTGAAGATGCCAGTGGTGGCATAGGTAACAACAAGGCCACCGGCGGTGATGGCGTAGATGCCACCAAGGGCGATACCAACGACAAGGAACGAGGAAATCGTCGTTGCGTTGACCGATGCTCCACCCCAATTTTTCGTCACAAAAAATAGGACGACAAGCCCGACGACGATCGCGGAAATCAGCCTTGGACTGACCTTCGGCCGCATGTTTCCCCCTTGCTGTACTGCGCTAATGAGATGCGGAGGGGCCAGCCATTTGGCTGACCCCTCCTAGTACGACAGAACTGCTACTTGACCTTGGCTGCGGCTGCGGCTGGATCAAGTCTGACGGTGACGAGGTTCTCCGGCTTGCAATCAAGCGTGCCGACTTCCTTCGGGAAGACTCGCTCGAATTTGCCGCCATTGATTTGCATGATCACCATGCAGTCAGAGAAGACCTTCTGACCAACACGTGCCTTCCCAATCCAACCATCAGCGTCGAATGAAAGAGTCTTCATCTTTGCAAGGAGGTTGGGGCGGGTAATGGCATTTGGACCCTTTTCAGCAACGATTTCGTTGACGGCCTGGGTGAATGCCATTGCCGACTGCCATGCCTGGGCGCCAAATGAGTCCGGCTTGCCACCGGAAGCATCAACATAGGCCTGAGCGGCCTTGTTACTTGATGCTTCTTCAAATGGAACGAACTGCATCCAGACATAAGAGCCATCGACAGCTGAACCAGCGGTCTTGAAGTTTTCGGTGTAGCAGGCAAGAGAGCATCCCCACACATCAATACCGGTGAGTCCCTGCGCCGTTGCTTCCTTGCGGAGCTTGATCATGGCCGCATCGTTCGAACCCATGTAGGCGTAGTTTCCGCCACCGTTCTTCAGGGCTTGAACGTAGGTGTTAAACGCTGACTGTTCCGAACGGCCCGAAACCTTAAGGGTATCGATCCATGTCACACCGACCTTCTCCTGAGCTGCGATCTGGTAGGTCGAGGACTGGATCGTGGTGGGCAGATCGCCGGGAACCAGGAAGACGCCCTTCAGATTCGGCTGAATCGTTTGGTAGTACTTCGTTGCCCCAACGAATGCTTTGAGGTCACGTTCGCCGGTGTTCGTGCCATTGCAAGGTTCAGCAACGGCCTGCATCACCCATACGTTTGCAGCGCACTGTTCGTTCACGTCATTGGCAAGAGCTGCGAAGACCGGAAGCCCAACAGGCTGACCGGCCTTGTCGACACAGTTGCCAATCACCGAAACATCGGGATTGAACAGCGAGTTACCACCAACCATCGCAAGATCGTTCTTGCAGGCGTTGATGATGCCATTCTTGGATTCGGTTGCGTCAAGCTTGGAATCCCAGGCTTCAACCTTCAACTCACGACATCCAACTCCGCCGTTGGCGTTAATCCACTTGGCATAGTTATTCATGGCATCGACGTTGCCCTGGAATAGACCAGGGGCAAGCGGCGAACCGGTATCGGCCATGACCTGAACCGAAATCGTGTCAGCGGTGACACCGACCTCCGTTGCTTGCAACGCTTCTTTGGTGCAGTTGGCGTTTGCTTTGGCTGTGGAACTTTCGCCCGAGCCACTTTCGCTGCTATCGGACCCACTACGACCACAGCCAACAGCAAGGATGCTGACGCTGAGAGCCGCGATGAGCACACCTGCTCTGAATCGCTTCACTTGATTCCCCCCTGGGAGTTGTTGAACTACTTCGCGAACCATAACCGACTTCACAATCTCATGTGTGACGATAGGCACAGAAGCGACATGGAGACCCTCGGCTCCCCGATCGCTGCTGCGAACCGACCCCAAGGTGTAAAAGTGACCGACCGGTAACCAAAGCTCCGATCGGTCACATTGCGACCCCGACTAACAGGAAATGCCACCGTCCATCATGAGGGTTGCGCCGCTGACATAGCGGGCTTCATCAGAGCCCAAATAGGCGTAAAAGCTCGCCAATTCTGCAGGCTTTCCGACTTCGACGTTGTCTCGCGACATCTTGCGCATGCGCCCCCAGTCAGCACCCTTCGGCGGGACGAACGCGGTGTACATGTTCGTCTCGACACCACCGGGAGCAACCGCACAGATTCGGATCGGCACGTCATATTCGGTGGCGAGCGCACGGGTGAGCGCCGACACGCCACCCTTCGACGCGCAGTAGGCCGCGCTCCAGGGCTGGCCCATGACCGCCGCAGTCGACGAGGTGTTCACGATGACCCCATGGCCTCGCTCCACCATCTGAGGAAGCACGGCGCGGCACATGAAATAGGTGCCAGTGAGATTCACGGCGATCATGCGTTCGAACTTGGCCGGGTCTCCGTCGTGGCTGTTATCGAAGCCACCAATGCCAGCCACGTTGCACAGAACGTCGACTTGACCAAACGCGCTCGTCACTTCAGTAACAACCGACTCAACGCTTGGCCAACTACTGACATCGCAAGCGAGAGCAATTGCGTTTGGCCCAATGGCTTTTGCGGTTTCCTGGGCATTCTCGAGATTGACATCGAGACAAGCGACCTTGCCACCTTCGGCGCCAAACCGCTCGGCAACTCCGCGCCCGATTCCTGAACCGGCACCAGTAACGATGACACCCTTGCCTACATACCGCTGTTCCATAGTTCCCCCATTGTTGAGTGAGTTGCGCGTGAAGCCATCACGACATTGCGTGCGGAATCAAGCAGGACTGTTTTTGACGACGAGATCAGCCGATGGTGAGCACGCCACGGGCGACGGCACCCGAATGCATATCGTGCACCGCGTCGTGGAAACCCTCGAGTGGATAGGTGGCAGTCACGAGTTCGTCGAGCATGAACTCGCCACGACGGTAAAGATCGATGATCTGCAACATGTCGCTATGAGGGCTGTATGAACCTGCACGACAACCAATAACCGAGCGTTCGTTCTGCGTGAAGCGCTGATACGGAAGCGTGAAGGTTGCATCGCCACCAGGGGTGCCGATGATGACAACCGTGCCGCCCCAATCGAGCATTTCAAGCGCGTTCGACGTGACTGTGGGATGACCAACAACGTCGTATACCCAATCAACACCACCGGCATTAAACGGGCCCGAAAGTTCGGTCTCGCTGTAAGGAACGAGTCGACGTACCTGCTCGACGATGTCTTCGTCGAGACCATTAAGGAAATCGGTTGCACCGAACTGACGAGCGAGTGCTTCCTTCTCGGGTTCGGTGTCGATCGCAATAATGCGCGACGCGCGCTTTACGCGCAGTGCCTGAATGGCATTGAGACCAACACCGCCGCAGCCATACACAACTGCGGTCTGACCGATCTTCACATCGGAGCGATAAAGAACGGCTCCTGCGCCAGTCATAACGCCGCAACCGACAAGGCAAGCAGAAGTAAACGGAACATCCTTGGGAATCTTCACGGCCTGAAAACCACGGATCACCGTGCGCTCGGTGAACACCGATGCCGCAGCAAAGTTCCAGCACGCTTCGCCGTCGAGGGTGAAGGGCTGCGCCATGTTTCCAAGTGTCTGGCGGCAACGTGTGGGCTTGCCCTGTGCGCACGCCTTGCAAACGCCACAAGCGGCAAGGGTCGAGATGATTACGTGGTCACCTTCGACAACGTGGGTGACGCCAGTGCCGACTTTTTCAACAATTCCTGCACCTTCATGGCCCAACACTGCCGGTGAGGGCCAGCCGAACGCACCTGCAGCTGCAGTCACGTCGCTGTGGCACACACCAGCGGCCATCACCTTGACGATGACTTCGCCTGCGCCTGGTTCGCGAACTTCGAGTCCGTCGAGAACCTCAGCTTTGTCGCCAGTGAAAACGATGCCCTTCATGAATTCCCCCAGAGGTAAGTCAGTAAATGTTGAATAGGTCGAACTGCAACTGCGGTGGGACTCAGCTGCCCCAGATAATTGACTGCCATTCGGTATAGGCGTCGAGACCCCAGTTGCCGCCGTCGCGACCAATACCGGACATCTTGAAACCACCGAACGGTGTTTCGTGGTGGGTCTGCACACTGTTGATGCCAACGCGACCCGAACGAATTTCCTTGGCGACCTCGTACGCACCAGGAGTATCGGAACCAAAGACGTAGGAGAACAAGCCGTAATCGCTGTCGTTCGCAATGGTGATGGCATCGTCGACCGTCTCGAACGGAACAACCACAACAACCGGGCCGAAAATTTCTTCACGCACTGGCGTCATCGTGTTGTTGCAACCAGCAAGAAGGGTTGGGCCAATGAAGTAGCCCTTGTCCGGCCCTGCGTTGCGACCGTCGACAACGATCTCAGCACCTTCAGAAACGCCAGCTTCGATCATTCCCTGAATGCGACCAAGCTGAACGGCAGAAATAACCGGGCCAACCTGTGTTGCTGCGTCGAGTGGATCGCCAACCTTAAGGGCGCGCGCTGCGCCTTCAAGACGCGTAACGAGTTCGTCATAACGGCTGCGATGCACGATGACGCGAGTCGGAGCCGTGCAGATCTGGCCGGAGTGGAACGCCCACACACTGGCGATACCAGCAACGGCCTTCTCCATATCGGCATCTTCAAGAACGATGCATGCACCCTTGCCGCCGAGTTCATGAAGCTGACGCTTCATGGTGGGAGCACCTGCAGCAACAATTGATGCGCCAACCGCCGACGAACCAGTGAATGACACCATGTCGACGTTGGGATCCGAAACAAGATTCACGCCAGCAGCGGGACCGCTACCGGTGACAATGTTGATGACACCCTTCGGGAATCCAACGTCTTCAAGAATCTTGGCGAGTTCGATAACGCACAACGGATCCTGCGGTGCCGGCTTCATCACAACGGTGTTGCCTGTTGCAAGCGCCGGAGCAATCTTTCCGACCATTGAGGTGGTTGGGAAGTTGTACGGAGCGATACATGCGACGACGCCGACCGGCACCTTGCGGGCATAACCAGCCATAAGTGCGCCTGCGGCGAGTGGCGTTGTGCCGATTGGTTGCGGCGGAAGCGCAACGTTCTGGTCGTACAGCGCACCCCTTGCATAACGATCGAATCGCGAAATCGCGACTGGGATCTGCATGAGCGAACCAACCGACGATGTTGCACCAGTTTCGCTGATGACAAGCGGAATCAACTCAGGTGTGCGCTTGGCCAGTTCCTTGCCAGCGGCAGCGAGAAGAGCGGAACGCTCTTCGGGGGTCGTGCGACTCCAGGCCGGAAGTGCTTCCTTTGCTGCTGCAGCGGCGCGGGCGACATCTTCGGCCGAGGCCTCGGGAGCGCCGGTGACGACCTGTTCTGTTGCGGGGTTGATGATGTCGTAAGTGCCATCGCCGCCGGGGACCCATTCGCCCCCGATGAGCTGGCGGTACTCGTTCATGGTTGCCATGGGTCGCACGTTAGGACAGCGACCGCCTTCAGTCATACTGACCCTCGTTCCCGACGGTGGACGCGCGCCGAGAGCCGTGTAATCTGACGATCTGTCAGAAACGCCGCCGACGGGCGGCCGACGAGAGGTGGTCGCAATGTCCGACGCAATGTACGACGAGGTCATCAAGGGCGGAACCGTCATCGATGGCACTGGTGCCCCCGCACGCGTCGCCGACATCGCCATTCGCGACGGAAAGATCGTTGTCATTGGGCAGGTCGACGGCGAGGCCGCGATCGTCACCGATGCCACCGGCCGCATGGTGATGCCTGGTGTCATCGACGCCCATACCCATTACGACGCGCAGCTTCTGTGGGATCCAGGCGCATCCCCATCAGCAAATCACGGTGTCACCACCGTGATCGCCGGCAATTGTGGATTCACGCTCGCGCCCCTTCGTCCCACTGTCGCCGAAGCGGAATACCTCCAGGAAATGATGAGTCGAGTTGAAGGAATGCCTCTTCCCGCACTCAAGACCATCAATTGGAACTGGGAAACGTTTGAGCAGTACCTCAACCAGTTCGAGAATCGCATCTCTGTGAACGCCGGGTGGATGGCCGGACATTGCGCCATCCGTCGCTATGTCATGGGCCCCGATTCCGTGGGCGGCGAAGCAACCCCCGAACAAATCGATGCCATGGTGGCCGAACTGCGCAAGGCCATCGAAGTTGGTGCCCTCGGATGGTCGTTTACGACATCGGGTAGTCACAGCGATGGCGACGGACAACCGGTACCAAGCCGATGGGCTTCCAACGAAGAAATGCTCGCGATGGCCACCGAGGTCGGCAGGCACGAAGGCACCAGCCTCGAGGGCATCGTTCCCGGCTGCCTTGATCGATTCGCCGACGACGAAATCGAATTGCTCGCAACATTGAGTGCTGCAGCAAAGCGCGTCATGAACTGGAACGTCCTCACCATCGACAGCCGCGAACCCGACCGAGTCGGTCGCCAGGTCGAGGCCTATGACCGCGCCAAGGAATTGGGTGGCCGCGTTGTCGCCCTCACGATGCCAGTGCTCGTTCCCATGAACATGAACTTCGCCACCTTCTGCGGCATCTGGCTTCTCCCCACTTGGGAAGAAACACTTCGATGCGAGATCCCAGAGCGCATCAAGCGACTACAAGATCCCGAGATCCGCGCCGCGCTTCTTACCGCTTCGAAATCTGAGGAAGCGGGCATCTACCGTCGACTCGCCGACTGGGAGGACTACGTCATCGGCGACACGTTCTCTCCGCAAAACGCTGGTCTTTCGAATCGAACAGTTGGCGAAATCGCCGCCGAACGGGGAGCCGAGCCATTCGACACGTTGCTTGACATTGTTGTCGCCGACGAACTTCAGACGATCCTGTGGCCCGCACCCAAAGACAAAGATCCCGAGTCGTGGCGCATGCGCGTCGAAGCATGGAACGACGAACGCGTCATGATCGGTGGCTCCGACGCCGGTGCGCATCTTGACCGCATGTGCGGAGCAACCTTCCCCACACGCTTTTTGGGAGACATGCTCAACGGTCGTAAACTCATTCCCATCGAGCGCGCCGTGCAACTCATCACGCAAAGGCCTGCAGAACTCTTCGGTCTTGTTGATCGGGGAACTTTGGTCGAAGGCAGTAACGCCGACATTGTCGTGTTTGATCCGGAAACGATCGGGTCTGAAAACGCGCACATGGTCGCCGATCTGCCTGGCGGTTGTTCACGTCTCACCGCCGACTCTTACGGCATCGAACGAGTGCTCGTAAATGGTCAAGCAGTAATCATCAACGGTCAGTTCACCGGCGCAACTCCCGGCACTGTGCTCAAGAGTGGCAAGGACACCTACACCGTTCTGCCGTAATCCTGCATAGTCGAGATCGTCTCTCGATTTCCGAACCAACACTGATTACCAGACCACTTCATTTGCACCGATGTGTGCAAGTGTTTCGGTATGAAATTTCGCCGACGCGCCATTCTCCTTCCCGTCCTTTTCGTACTGTTCGCTGGAGCTCTCGCGTGCGCGAGTTCAACGAACAACTCCGATAAAGAATCGTCAACGT
>SYBH01000053.1 GCA_005787345.1 Actinomycetota bacterium | reverse complement strand
GCTGACGTGATGCAAGGCGGGTGCCGACCAATGCGCCGATGGCGAGGCCGATGAGGAGGGTGAGGACAGGCAGAAGAGCGGTCACACCGCTCAATCTACGGAATGGGTGTGACAGTCGCCTCAGAGGGCGTTCTAGGGCCCTCAGAGGCCGTATCGGTCGGGAGTTGGGCATTCCCGGCATCAGTAAGGAGATTCCTGGCCTCGGCGGCTCTGAACCGGCCGTGTCACAATCGGCTCTCTAGATCTGAACTCACAAGGGAGACGTCGTCGTGGCAGGACTGTGTGAAGGCCGAGTGTGCATCGTTACTGGTGCTGGTCGTGGAATCGGGCGCGACTACGCGCTGATGCTCGCAGCCGAAGGGGCAAAGGTCGTGGTGAACGATCTCGGCGGGTCCCGCGACGGCACTGGCGTCGATCAAGGGCCAGCCCAAGAAGTTGTCGACGAAATTCTCGCGGCTGGCGGTCAAGCCGTTGCCAACACCGACGACATCAGCGATTGGTCAGGTGCTGAGAATCTCATCAACCAGGCCATCACGACGTTTGGTGGACTCGACGTTCTCATCAACAACGCTGGCATCTTGCGCGACCGCATGCTCACCAATATGAGCGAAGCCGAATGGGACGCTGTCATCAAGGTGCATCTCAAGGGCACCGCTGGTCCTTCGCACTTTGCTGCGGCCTATTGGCGTGATCGTTCGAAGGCGGGCGAAACCAACAACGCTCGTATCATCAACACAACATCGCCTTCCGGCATCTACGGCAACATCGGTCAGACCAACTACGGCGCTGCCAAGGGTGGCATTGCTTCGTTCACGATCATTGCGGCTGACGAACTTGGTCGCTATGGCGTCACCGTCAACGCGATTGCACCGGCTGCGTTCACGAGACTCACTGCTGATCTCGGCATTGGCGATGCACCCGAAGAAGTAAAAGAAGCGATGTCAACCAAGTGGATCTCTCCGATCACGGTGTGGTTGGCAAGCGAAGAATCCGCTGGCGTTACGGGTCGAGTGTTCGATGTTCGTGGCGAACTGCTGGCCATTAGCGAAAGCTGGCATCAGGGCCCGAAGGTCACCAACGTTCTTGACCCTTCGGCCGTTGGTCCGTTGGTCGAAGAACTCATGGGCAAGGCTCGTCCTAACGCCGACATGCTCGGTCTCGATCGGAAGTAGGACACTCCATGCCCATCAATCACGATGTCGTTGGCGCAACCGGTACGCCGATTGTTCATTCCTGGACCTCAAAAGACGCGCTGCTCTATGCCGTTGGTGTGGGTGCGGGTATCGACGAACTCGCGTTCACGACCGAAAACAGTCACGAGGTTCCGCAGCGCGTGCTGCCCACAATGGCGGCAGTCATTGGCGCTGGAGTCGCTGGAGCAATCAGTGCAATCGGTTCATTCGACTTTGCGATGCTCGTGCATGGTGAGCAGTCGTTCGTGCAGCATCGCGAAATTCCCGTGGAAGGTTCGCTCACTGCCACCGGAAAGATTGTCGGCATCTACGACAAGGGTTCAGGCGCCGTCGTTGCCGTCGAAGGCGAATGTGTCGACAACGCAACTGGCGAATTGCTGCTTACGGTTGGCTCCGCGATTTTCATTCGTGGAGAAGGCGGATGGGGCGGCGACCGTGGTCCTTCCGGCGACCGTAACGCTGCTCCTGATCGCGCTGCCGACCATTCGGTGTCCTATCGAGTGCGTCCCGACCAAGCGTTGACCTATCGCTTGTCGGGCGATCGCAATCCGTTGCATTCTGACCCGTGGTTCGCCGCATTGGCCGGGTTCGACCGACCGATCCTGCACGGTCTCTGCACCTACGGCTTCACTGGCCGCGCGCTGTTGCACACGATGTGCGGGTCCGACCCGGCCAAGTTCCGCTCAATGGAAGGTCGCTTCGCCTCTCCGGTGTTTCCGGGCGAAGAACTCACCATTGAGATGTGGAATGAAGGCGCCGGCGAATGCATCTTCCAGACTCGCGGCGAAGACGGTCGCGTCGTACTTGTTGGCGGACGACACACGTTTGATGCGTAGTTAGTTCCCCTTCGGGGGATCCATGGGTTTCGCGAAAGCGATTCCTCGCGTGACGACCAAGCGGGTGTTCTTGCGGGGGAGACTCACTCCGGAAATGATCAGAGCCGAGGCGTAGGCAAGATTTTTCTTAGCCAGTAAAAGCGGGGGCAACGGGATCGGCAGCAACCGAAGTTGTGGTTGTCGTTGTGGGTGCGTTCGGGTCAGTGATTGTGAGTGTCACCAAACTGTTGGGGACTTTCGCGTTTTGTACTTCAATGTTGTAGAGATAAGAAGCCGATTTTGTGGGCATTGTGCAACCGGGATCTACCGTTGGTTCTTGTTGCAGGAGCGAATCCATCGTCGCGGCGAGCGGAAGAAAGTTCACGTTCGGAACGTTCAGATGAAGTGTGTCGTCATCGCAGAGGGCGAATACCCCATTGACCTGTCCTGCGGTAAGTAGTTCTAGGAGTAATGCGGCCTGAGCGGCGTTGCCGGTCGCCGTCACCGCAGCCATCACTGCTGCGAAGTAAGGGTCGGAAAGCTGTGCGCCCGAGAGGTAGTTATTTGGGGTGAAGCCGCCGAAGGTGTGAACGAGAGTTGACGGCGTAACGGTGACCGTGCGACCAGTGAAGTTGACTTCAAACCTGAGCGAACTTGCCGTCGGGAGCATGGATCCGCCCTCGATCAGGGGGATCGAGGTAGTTCCATCGACGGCGGGCATGAGGTAGTAGCCCAAGCCGGGATACGTGATGAGTCCATAGCTGAACAAGTTGCCAAAAAAGCCCATGTAATCGCTTTGCCATGTGGCTTCGTCGGTCCAGCCGAGGTCTGGGATGCAGTCAATGCTCTGCGTTCCGTCAGTGACGGTGAGGATAGGGACAATGTCGGTGCCGATAACCGGTGTGGGGGAGACGGCGTTGTTGATGTTGTCCACTTCGAAGCTCAGCAGGTCGGAGTTGTCCTTCGTCAGACCGAAGTACGCCGTGCACGGCTGGTAGGTGCCGGGTGGAGAGATCGTGCTCGGCTGGATCGGGCCTGATCCCTCAACTGGTTGAGCGGTTGCGGGTGATGTGACGACAGGAGCGACGACTGAGGCAAGGCCCAACGAAGCTGCGATTCCGCTGAAAAGGAGCCGGCGCGACTCGAAGAACTCTCGGATAGCCATGTGGCGAGGCTAAGGCACAAACCGTTGCGTCGTACAGCAACGGTCTAGAGAACTCGCAATTCGCATGGTTTCCATGCCGCGAAGTTCGTTGTAATCGCCTTCCACGTATTCGAGCGGTGATCTAACCCTTACTTGGGGGATCCATGGGCGGCGAAAGAGTTTCCAGTGGTGCGAACCGATCAGGGAAAAGTGACGCTTCTGCATACTGCTGTCCCATTGCCGTTCGACGACCATTGCTCGACAACCTCGGCGTCCAGCCGTTGTGCACCTGATAGCACTGAGCCGAGGCGAGTAGCGCGCGCCCTACGTGCTTTCGTCTCCATTGCTCGGCCACGAAGATCTGATCGACTATTCCAGTTTCGATCCACCAACGGATCGCCCCGACCTGTTGTGTGGTGTCCACCGCCATCGAGAAGAACTCGGGATCGGAGATGACTTTGCCCGGTGCATGGTCTTCGGTGATGAAGGCGACCAGCGAGATCGCCGGCGAAGGCTGTTTCCGTTCGGGAAGTACGACAAACCAGATGGGCGGAGTGCCGGGAAGCAACGCTGGGTTGATGTGCAGAATCGAATGGCCACCTGTGTCGACATCGGAGTAGCCGTAGACGAAGGAATCGCCTGTGTCGATCGGTCCGTCGACGACGGAAGAATCGGCGAAGGAATGGTCGCCGATCGTGCGACATCGCCATCTGTCTTTTGAGAGTTTGGCCTCACGCACGTGCCACATCGGCGTTCCCGGTGGAGGGAGAGGTACGTCAGGAAACGGGTCGACTTGATTGCCTGACATCAGGCGACGCGGCTGGAGGAGATGGTCTGTTTCAGGCGCACCGCAAAAGTGTACGGCGTCAAGTGGCGAACGTTCTTGCGCCTTCTTGTGACTCTCAGAACAGACGTAATTCGTCAGTCTCGATGCCGCGGAGTTCGTCGTAGTCGACTTCAACGCACTCAATGCCGCGCGATTCAGCGAGAACCCGCGCCTGGGGCTTGATGCTTTGGGCCACAAAGATGCCGCGCACTGGTTTCACATCGGGGTCAAGATCCATGCGTTCGAGATAGCGAGTGAGCTGTTCAACGCCATCGATTTCGCCACGACGTTTGATCTCAATGGCAACCGATCGACCATCTGCATCGCGACACAGAAGATCAACAGGACCGATGTCGGTGAAGTACTCGCGCTTGATGAGGCGAAGGTCATCGGCAATCGCCGTCGGATTGGCCGCGAGTAACTCCTGTAGATGTGCTTCAACGCCGTCTTTCTGTAGACCTGGGTCCTCGCCAAGTTCATGGGCGGAATCGTGGTGCACTTCAACGAGCGTGATGGTGAGAATCTCGCCCTTGGGGTTGGTGATGACCCAGCGGCCTTCTTCTTCGGTGACGCGATTTGGTGCGTTCATCCAATTCATCGGTTTGTACGCGCCGCCATCGGAATGAATAGCCACACACCCGTCGGCCTTCACCATGATGAGGCGAGTTGCCAAAGGAAGATGAGCCGACAACCGGCCCGCGTAATCAACGGAACATGTGGCGATGACAAGACGCATGAGGTCGTCATCGTAGGCGCAGCGAACTAGTTGACCCCGCGCTTTTCGAACCGAGTCTTGATGAGTTCGCGGCGTTCCTGGAGGTCGCGGTAGGTGAAGCGATCGGTGGAACGGTCGAGCCCGATGCTGTCTTTCACGCCGGTGAGATCGATCTCGAAGGCAGAAGCATCGAAGCCCGCTTCCGCGAACAGTTTTTCGCCGTGGTTTTGCACGAAGTACATCGAGATTTGCGTGATCTCGGCGAAGATGTCGAGATCGGGTGCAAGGCGTGCAATTGCGCCGTCGAGGAAGACGAGATTCTTCACATAGAGCATGAGTTCCTTGGGCATACGTGCGCCGTAGCCAAGGAGCATCTTCACGATCTTCTGTACTTCTTGGATCATTTCGTCGGGATCAGCGGTGGTGGGATCGATTGTGGGTGCGCCGAGACCGAGATCGGCGATCACTGCGTCGATGTCGGTGTCGAGTGGAAGCGCGCCGAGTTCACACAACGCTGCGATCTGCATGTGGACGTCGTTCACGGTTGCGCCGAGCATGAGGCGAAGAAAGGCGCGGCGTTGACGTTCGTCCATGCGGCCGGTGATGCCGAAATCAAGCAGTGCGACCTTCCCATCGGGAAGGACGAAAAGGTTTCCGCCGTGCAGATCACCGTGGAAGATGCCTTCGATGATGGCGCCTTCCATGAAACCGATCATCCCGGTGCGGACGACTTCGTGCGTGTCGACTCCTGCATCGAGCATTGAGTCCACATCGTCGAAGTTGAAACCAGAAAGTCGTTCCATCACCAGTACGCGTCGGGTGACGAGCGTGGGGTGAGGGCGAGGCACGATGTAGCCGCGCTGTTTGAGAGCAACGAAAGATGCGGCAACATCGAGCATGTTCTGCGCTTCGAGACGGAAGTCGAGTTCCTCGCTGATCGTTTCGGCAAAGAGTTCAACGAGTGCAGGCGGATTGGCAAGAGACGCGAACGGAAGGCGACCAACAAGGAATGGTGCAAGCCAGGCCATCACACGGATGTCTTTGTTGACCAGCAACGCCACTGTTGTTCGCTGCACTTTGACCACAACGGGTTCGCCTGTGTGCAGGACTGCGGCGTGCACCTGCGCGATTGAGGCCGCGGCAAGTGGTGTTTCGTCGAAGGACGCAAAGATGTCCTCTAGCGGAGCGCCGAAATCTTCCTCAACCGTGGCGCGAACGACGTCGAATGGTTGCGCCGGGACTTGGTCACGGCACTTTTTGAATTCGCTGACGAGTTCTTCGGGGAAGAGACCTTCGCCAGAAGAAATGATTTGGGCGAGTTTGATGTAGGTCGGTCCGAGACGTTCGATTGAACGACGAAGTCGGCGGGAGAGGTCGGCACGACTCTCTGCCCGGTCGCCGGCTTTGCCCTTTCGCCGCCCGGTCGCCCACCACATTCCGATTGCGGAACCGAAATCGGCCACGACGGTCGCAGCGCGCTTTACGTCGGGTAAACGCCGCGCTGAGGTGAGTTCGGGGAGATCGTGCTTTGTGAGCCAGCGAATGGAATCAACTACTTCGCGCCACGGCATGGAAGCGGGTTCAACAATCCACGGCGGATTGTTCGAGAACGAGCCAATTACAAGATCGGCCGGACCACTTGCGGCCTCGGAAGTTGCAGAATCGGGGGCGACGGGGGGAGTCGTCATGGCCCTTGATTGTACGGGCGAGTCGGGGCGATTCCCCGGTCGCGGGCTACATCAGATCGGCGATGATTCCAAGGGTCTGGTCCGCGTATTCCTTGCGGCAGATGAGGAGATCAGGGAAGTAAGGATCGGGGTTGTTGTAACGCATGGGGGAACCATCGATGCGCGACGCATGGAGGCCCGCAGCGAGAGCGACTGCTGCAGGTGCGCAGTTATCCCATTCGTATTGGCCGCCAGCATGTACATAGATGTCTGCGATCCCGAGAACAACAGCCATGGCTTTCGCTCCGGCCGAACCCATCTGTATGAACTCTGCGTTCAGTTCATCGGCAACAGCGTGCGCGACAAACGGTGCGCGAGATCGGCTCACGACGAGCCGTGGAGCTTGGCCTTCAGAACGCTCTGGAACAACTGGAGGATTCGCGGTTGAGAGCACAAGATCGAGCGACGGGAGCGATACCGCTCCGATTGTCGGTTCGCCATCGATCGCAAGCGCGACGTGTACCGCCCAGTCTTCGCGTCCTTCGCCGTATTCGCGAGTGCCATCGAGTGGATCGATGATCCAGGCCCGTGATGAGGAAAGGCGATGACTGTTGTCACGGCCTTCTTCAGAGAGAACAGGGTCCTCGGGACGGAGTTGCGCGAGTTCCTCCATGAGCCAAACATGTGACTCACGATCGCCCGCGTTCTTGATTGATCGCTGATCGAAACCCTTAGCGCTTAGGTCGTTGCGAAGTGAGACCAACAACTTGCCTGCGTTTACGGCGAGTTGTTCGGCGACCGCATGGTCATCAACTGCGGTCATCGGTGCTCTCCGGCTCAAGGTGGATGGCGAAACTGCCTAGGGGATTATTGCTGGCGGCCGAGTTCGATGGCGCGACCGACGAGTTTCCGCACTTCGGTCTCATTGGCGCCTTCAGCCACGAGTGCTTCGATGCGAGATTCGAGGTCGGCGGCGAGGCGCTCGTCGACGACGGGCGCGGCAGGTTTGCCAGGTTTGGCTAACGAACCTGGCGGGGAAACCTGGGTGACGAGAACCAAGGCAAGCGCAGCAATCGCGGTGATGAGACCGAACGTGATGGCAAAACCGTTGCTGTCCAGAATCGAGCCGGCGATCATTCCGCCGATCCCGAGCACGAACACGACGATGACGATCCGACGAATTCCTCTCGGTCCGATAGGAGAGCTGGACTGGGTTTTGTCGGCGGGGACCAAATCGACGCTCATCGGATGAGCGGCTTGTACTTGATGCGGTGTGGTTGATCGGCGTCGGCGCCAAGTTCCTTCTTGCGGAAGGCCTCGTATTCAGTGAAGTTTCCTTCGAACCAACGCACTTGTGAGTCACCTTCGAACGCGAGCACATGCGTAGCCACGCGGTCGAGGACCCAGCGATCATGGCTGATCACGACGGCGCAACCGGCAAAGGCT
>SYBH01000052.1 GCA_005787345.1 Actinomycetota bacterium | reverse complement strand
GGTGCCGATCGACAACAACGACACCGAGCAGCTGATGAAGCAGGTGGCCTTAGGTCGCAAAAACTGGATGTTTATCGGCAGCATCGATGCCGGGAACCGGGCGGCCGATCTGATGACTCTGGTCAGCAGCGCCGTGCGGAATGATCTCGACGTCTTCGTCTACGTGAAGGACATCCTCGACAAACTGCTCGGCGGGAGCCGTGACTTCGAAGCGATGCGCCCCGACGTCTGGAAGCTCTCGCATCCCGAGGCGGTGCGGATCTACCGCCAGGATGAGCGGCGGCACCGTGCCGAGGTCAAGTCAGCAAAGCGGGCCAAGCGCCGCGCTGGCCGCCGGTAGGCCGCGTCCGGCGGCTCTTCTCGTGGGCTCTCTCTGGCCCAACGCTGGTCGCAAGGGGATGGCGGTGGTGGGCGCTCACGCCAATCCCAAACGAACGCCCAGACGGTATGAAACTGGCCCGCCACTACCAGGCTCTGCTCGTCTCCGGCAAGTTCGAGCACAGGGCCGCACTGGCACGCCATCTCGGCGTCAGCCGGGCACGGGTGACGCAGGTATTGCGGCGGCTTGATTGACGGAGTCACAATTCCTCGTCGGCGGTAAGCGCATCTGTCTCTGCGGGCTCATGCACAGACGGCCACAACACGGCAAGCAAGTGCAATTCGGGCACCTCGAAGGGTAGATCGAACTCGTCGATTCGATTTTCAATTGCCTCTTGAGCGTTGTGGAGTAGCGAGTCTGCCTGATCCGCGTCGCTTGGTCGTTGCATGGCACCATCTCGACGCAAGGTCCGTCTCGCCAACAGATCATTAAGGAGCAGCAGCAGTTGCCAGTCGGAAAGAACCTTGGCTTCACTTCCCACAAATTCGACGCCAGCCAACACTGCGCGCACGTTCGTGATGCGCGACGTCACTTTGTCAGACACTCGGAATACGACAACTGGGTGCGGAAGTGCCGTTCGCGGAATTGCTGTCACACTGACGTTGGCTTCCCGTGCCTGGCGGATCGCTTGATCGACAAGAACGTGGCCGATTCCCAGGATTCTTTCCGACTTGATCGCTTTGTCCGCAGTGCGCAAAAAGAGGGTGTCTCGATAATTCGACCGCACCGCCGGAGTCGCAAGCCATTTGTCAGGCGTTTTGAACGAGAGGCCATCGTCCGACTCTTGATATTTCCGCTTGTTCAGAGCCAGCATTGCCAAGAAAAATGGTCGCAAGGAAGGAAGATCGAGCTTGGGAATCTTCTCCGACATGTGCTGAAAGTCGAAATGAGCACAGTGGCCAACCAGACTTCGAACGGTATCTAACACGTCCTTGCCCCCAAAAGTTGCTGTCTTTTCGTCAAACCATTTTGAAAGAGACCCTGGCGGCACTTCGTCCGCAGCAGCGAACACTTCTCTAAACATTTTTGACGAAGCCATCCCCAGGACC
This sequence comes from Actinomycetota bacterium, assembly GCA_005787345.1. Lineage (GTDB taxonomy): Bacteria > Actinomycetota > Acidimicrobiia > Acidimicrobiales > Acidimicrobilacustridaceae > Acidimicrobilacustris. Next base: position 25,301 of record SYBH01000052.1, on the reverse strand, counting down.
AGCTCAAGCAAATCTTCGGGCTCATCCATCACCTCTCCAAGGGACTGCATAATCCGGTCAATCTTCTCATTTAGCTTATCCCAGATGAGTGACTCAACGGTACTTGGATTCCGAAGTGACATCACCTCGACTCGCTGCTTTTGCCCGTATCGATTCAGTCGTCCGACGCGTTGATGAAGTCGCATCGGGTTCCAAGGAAGATCAACGTGAATCAGCGTGTAGCACTTCTCCTGAAGATCGATGCCTTCACCGGCGGCTTCCGTGGAAACGAGAAAACGCACGCTTCCGTCGTTGAATCTAGTCGACGCAGATTCCCGGTCTTCGGAAAACGAGCGCATTTTTCCTGAAGAATCAGTGACTTCGTCGGCACGCCCGTCGCCATTGATGAAGGTAACGCAACCATCGCCATATTTACGCATCAACGCAGACATGAGCAGCGATTGGGTCGCCTTGTATTCTGAAAAGAACAATACTGCCCTTTGTTCAAACCGCTCCTGAAGCAGCACCAGAATTTTATCGATCTTGGTTTCATGTGCTACGCTTTCCGCTGCCTCGATCAATTCCACGAGCCTGGGTTCTTCATCTTCCATCAGTTGCAATTGAGCAGTTTGTTCGGCAATCTGCTCGTCAATTGCATTCAGGTCATCCGAGTCGCTCTCAGCTTCAGTTTCTTCATACTGTTGAAGAATATTTCTTCGCACTTCCAGTTTCGCCAGCTCTTTTCTTGCCGCCTTGATTCGAGAAAGTCGGTTCTTTAGGGCTCGGCGAATGGCGGCCACAGAACTGGACGCGAGTTTCTGCATCGCAATTAGAACGAGTATCGCTGTGCGCTGGTCAGTCGCACTGAGGGTTGAGGCATATGCCTTTCCCGTTGCGATGAACTCGGTAAGCATGTCGTAAAACCGCTTTTCCGCCGGCGAGTAGGAGTAAGTGTCCGAGCTAACTTTTGGTGCGAAGAAGAGGCGTTTCCCTTTAAGATCGGTTACGTTTTGTTTATTGTTCCGAACCATGACTTGGCGAAGCTGCGGAAGCTGCTCGCATAACGGTCTCCGAGGATCGAACAGATCGGGACGGAGCAGATTCAGAAGCGACAAGAAACCGTAGTCCTTCCCGCGGTGTGGCGTCCCCGTGAAGAACATCATGGAATGCACCTTGTGTGCCTGCACAATCTTCTGAACAAAACGGTAGCCGAGCGTAGGCCCACCTTGCTCATCTGCGTTGAGATGATGCGCCTCGTCCACCAGTATGAGATCCCACACTGGTGCGTCCAGGATTCTGTCATGTCGGTGGCCGCTATCTTTGCGCAATGTCTGAAGCGATGCAACGACTTGAGGGTGGGTGTGCCAGAAATCGGACTTATCGCTATCTGCGTCCGCAACGTACTTGGCTAGGCGAATATCGAACATCGTGCGAAGGCGGTACTGCCATTGCTCAACCAGTGATGCGGGACAAAGGACCAGCAGTCGGCTGACATGCTCCCGAGATAGAAGTGGCCATAGTATCAGGCCGGCCTCGATCGTCTTCCCGAGTCCCACGTCGTCGGCTACAAGCCAACGTGCCGGCCAAGACTCCAGCACTCTCCGACAGACCCATAGTTGGTGTGGTAGCAACGCAATACGCGACTTCGACAGCACCCCCCAGGCATCGTTGACAGACTGAATCGCTTCAGCCTGCACTCTCGTAACGACTTCGAGTGGCACATCCCACTCCAGTTTTGCGATGGACTGTAATGGCGTGTCAACCTGAACGACTTCGCCGCCTTTGCATCGCTCGATACCATGCTCGAACTGAACGATGACCGTTTGCCCATCATCAAGTATGACGTGGCCCGTTCCGAAGCGAACATTTCGAACATGGTCACCTTGCTTATACATTGAAGTCATCCCTTGGTGTGCAGCCTGAGTTACAACGGCAATTGAGCCCATTCACTGTCGTTCTCTTCTTCCCCTACGACATTGCGGTCGAAGAACCGCTGCTGGAGGGAGTCATCCTCAGCGATAAACTGGAAGGGGATGTCGAATGCGTCTGAGAACGTCGCACGCTCGGGACCGATCTGCTGAATCACGAAGTCATAAATGTGAGTGGAAATGTTCCAGCGCTCGACTTTAAGGTCGAGCCCCTCACACCCCAGAAGCTTAAAGACGTCCCTGACTCGCTTCGTCGGAACGAAGCAGTGCCGGAATGCGAAGTGACTTTTCAGCAGTCCCAATCGAACAAGCTCGCGGACGATGAAACATGCGCCAAGACCAAGAACGCGACAAAGCGGTGGTGCTCCGATTCCACCTCCCTGGAAAAGGCTACTCGCCAATGGGCGCGTAATCTCCGTCAGTTGAAATGTTCGGTTTACTCGATCAATCGCCAGAAAAAGCTCGATGTAATCGTCGAGATAGCGAGACATTTGGAAAATCCCGACAAATTGCCTCATCCAATGGAAGTACTCCGCCTCGTCCACCTGCCGTTCAAGGTAGCTGCTGACAAATGCCATCCACCGCTCGGAATCTGGTTCGGAGGCTGCGAACATGTCGAGCCACCCATCGTCTTCACAGTTCTGCAGAAACTGTCGGTGCTGGCCTGCACCCGCACGTCCCATCGTATGCAAGAGTCCGAGAAGCATCAGCGTGGTCCATTCCTTCCTGGACTCCGACGCTGCTGCTGTGGTGTCAGCTAGGTGAGTGGGCCCGCCATTCGGATACGTGCGCCGCTCGTACTCCTCGCGATATGTGAGGCCATTGAAACGCTTCTGTGGTTGATCGGCATCGCCATGCCACCAAGCGTGAATTTTGAGTAAGACATCTTCTGCATCGAACGGCAAATGTGTGGGCGTGGCGTCCTGCCGGAGACTATCCCAGTCTATTATTGGCCGAAGGTCTGTCGGCACCAGATCGAGAAGTCGTGCCTTGGTCTCTTCTGTCAATGCGTGAAAGGCATCAGAACTTGCGAGATGTTCGAGCCAAGTATCTTTCATTCCACGACGTTGCACTTCAACTACGATGGTTGCTGCGAGTTGACCATGAGCCAGGTACTCCAACGCAGCCTTTCTCTTGGTGGAGCCCTTGGCTTGAACGATCCATTCGGCCATCAACCGGCTATCGGCATCAAGTTTCTCCCTACAGACATCGAAAAACACGAGCCCAGTACCATGGTATTCTTCGCTAAGCACCCTGGCATCTGGGGCAAACTGAGCCCGGAATCGTTCATCCTCGCGACGGTCATCTCGATCTAGCTCTCCGACATGGCCGAGAAGAAGTTGTTTTGCAGGATGGTAACGATTGTCCCTTCCCTTGAATTCGATCGAATCCAAGAGTTCACGGAGATCGCGAGCCTCAGCCCGGTCAGCAACTAGGTCCATCATTCGCTTGGACACCACGTCGCCAAGGCGCTCCGCAGTCGCGGAATCAGCATAGTTCCCCAGCCGAAACTCCCAGTTGAGGACTTGCGCCATGCTGAGGGGACGGATATGTTGAACCATCTGGCCAGCCAGTTGCTGGAGCGGAAGAAGCGATTGAGCGAACGAGATCACGGTTCCGGGCGGCGCATGTTGTCGGAACGAATCCCATCCAGTAACCGTGGAAAACAAAACATCGTCCTCGGCCAAGATGCCCTTCAGGGCATATCGCGCCTCGGGAATCGACACAAGTTGCTTGTATTCACCGCGAAGCCTCGTCGGCAGCGATGCGCAAGTCTGGTAGAGCTTCGCAGCGGCTCGATCTCGATCAGCCCAAAACACTTCTCGCACGAGCGCATCAGCCGGACCATCGCGAGTGGCGCGTTCAGCAAGGGCATTTCCCAGTAACCCAAATAACGAATCCCAAAAGTCGTAGACGGTCGCATCTCTCGCCAACCGAAGTTGGCTACAAAGCGTGCGCCAGCTTTGTGAAGACTCCGTGGCATGAAACACGTCACAAAGAATGCTTGCCAAGGCGATCCCCAAGCGGCTGGAGATAGCGCAATTCTGCTCAAAGTCCCGAGCCAATTGCGCCCGACCAACGTCGAGTGCAAAAGGGCCGTTGATCAGGAACCCTAAACTAAGTTGCTCCCGCGTAGGGGCAGTCACCCAGATTGTAGGAACGTCGGTTGCGAACGCGTCGAATGTTCGTGCCGCGATTCCGAACAACACGCAACCATGCACAGTGTCGAGCAACAATCCACGCTGTGGTCGGACCGGTGATGTATCGCCCGAATGATCGAGCGTCGCGAACGAACCGGTAAAACATCCAGAAATATCGGTGATAGCTTCGGGCTGCCAAATTACCTCGCCATCCCCTTGATTGAGGATTATGCAGCGAATGTGGCGTGCAAAAACGACAAGGACATGCGCAAGCCGCAGGAAGTCGAATAAGACCTCTGTTTCAGTAGCGTCTGTTAGCGGTAGGCGAAGAATAGTTGCTTGCGCGTTGCCAGACAGATGAGTAGCTCGGCACGCGTCGAGAGCGCCACGCTCTTCGCCGATAAGGCGTCGAGGATACATCGCACCGGTAACTTCAAACGCCAACCTGCCACTCAGAACCTGTGGGCGTTCGGCGACAAGATAGCAACTCTTGAAGCCCAGCCCGAATTTGCCCGTCACGGCGGACGCCGCCTCTCGGGGTCTGTGCAATTTGTTCGACAACGAAAGAACAAGCATTTTCCACAGATCATTGTCGAAGCCCAGATTCGAGTCGCTCGCGTCCATTGGATACTGATTGATGCGGCGCCCACAGTGCGCAAAGGTCACGTGGTCTTTGTCGGTCACGACATTGAAAATCTGCAAGGCACGATTCTGGTCTTCGGAAACGGAAAAGTTCTCGACTAACTCAACGCTTGCGTCATCCGCGTTCTGAAAGATCTCAAAAGGAATCGATGACTTGGTGTACTGGTAGTACTCGGCGATTCTCTCGCGAATCGATTCGAGAATTCGCGATTGCACGTCCTGATGCGATTCCAACAGTTCACGCAGCTGCGACTTTGCGTCTCGCATTTCCGCATCGGCGTTTCGACTCCCTGAGGCGGCGCGAACGACCGCGCTAGACCGACGCTCGGCAAGGAGTCGTTGCGCGGCATCCCATTTGTTGAGAACGGCCGCAACCTGCGGATCGCTGCGGAGGCCAAGCTGGTCGAGAATCAAGAACCCATTCTCGACGACCCGCTCTTGGGCAATGCTTATGTCGAGTTGATCGCTTTCGGATAAGTCGTCCCACGCGGCTGCAAAGCCTGTTTGATACTCGTAACTGTTGTAGGCACTTCCGATAAACTTGACTGCGGAGTCACGCAATAGTTTGCTAAGGTCGGCGGGATTCTGTTTCCTTGGGTCAATCTCATTAAGGCGAAAGCAGAGCACGCGAACGCTATCGATTACGCAATGCGGGAATGGGTAATTCCGCTTTCCATACCCAACAAATATGTTCTTGGGCGTTCGATTGCGAGGCGCTTTGAACCGCTGTCCCATCAAGCTGAGGACGGCTATCGAGTCGCTGGCAACGGTCTCGACTACGACTCGCTGCTTCGACATCATTGTCAACCCGTCCTCCATGCGATCTCCGGCCTTCGTCTGTGGCAATCCGAACTTCAATCGAGTCTCTTCGACAGTTCGGTTCTTGCCGAGATAGACCTGGGCCAACTGGATAATTCCAGGGTCGTCGCCCAAGAGCGCTAAGAACCCGCCGATCTGCTCAGTGGGAACGATGTCTTTCCACGGTTCAAAGTAGGTTCGTAAGCGCTCCGAGGCTGCGTTCAGTTCTGGCCGAATGGCTACCCAATCAGGATCACGGCCGTCATCCACTCCGACGATGATGTTCGCGATGCCGCTGTTTCGTAGTGATTCAGGCATGAATTGCGAAAGGGTGTCTTCCGTGCTGCCGTCAACAATACTGGACGTGGAAATCCCGTCATTGTCGCAGCAAAGCAAGTTCGCAGCTTTCCATTCACCATCGCGGGTCGGCAATGATTCGGTTTTTAGCGTCATGTCATACCCTTCCGCCTTGACGACGAGCTTCAGATACTCGTTAAAACACTTGATGAGTCGCGTCTTGCGTCGCTCATTGCGTTCGACCGCGTGCGCATTGCGAAGGCAGTCGAGAAACATGCGCATTCGTTCAACAAGGATTGGCGGTTTGGCAAGTTCCTCGAAAACCTGTCTTGGGGCGTCCGAATACCGCTGAGCAGCTTGCTCAATTAGTGGACCACATGGGAGCAAGGTCTCGGGAACAGAGTTTACGACATCACGCAACTCAGCGAACAAGGCGCGAGGAATCTGGCCAATGTGATTTGTCGGGTCTTCGACGAGTAGCTGGCCGAGCATCGACAACGCCGTTTCCGTTCCCGGAAATGCGCGTTGGCACACCAGGTCAAAGGAGCGATGGTGTCGTACATCGGGGGCAATCATTCCCGGCTCAAAGAAGACGCCGGGATACATGCTCGTCAGTCGTGCTACTTCGTCACTGAGTCGGGGAAGGTAGATTACGTCGTCCGGCCGCATCGTCACGCCATTGTGACCTGGTAACCAAGGTAACCGGCTCAGTTGCCGCCAGTGAGCTGTCGGAAGATCGGGCGATTCACCTAAAGCGTCCAAGAGAACTTGCCAATGGCCAGCTGGTTCGGTCTGCCCCATCACGAGTTCTACTAGCGCTACTGGATCAAGTGGGCGTGCCAACTCTAATTGTCGCCGCCAAGTTACGTCATTGGCACTTTTGCGAAGAATCGTCACCGAGTGCGCGAGCGCTGGAGGAACTGCAACCTCACTTTCCCAATAACAATTCGCGCTGATGGCTACAAAGTGACCTGTAATGTCTTCATGAATTGGCAACGCTCGGCAACGCTCGTCGTCTTCAAGTGCCCGAAGCAATGCCGAGTACTCTGTAGGCGACGGGCGGAGGTCAGCAAATACCGTCGGAACGGAGTCCATGATGAGTTGTGTTGCACTCTCGGCTCCGACCTCCTGTATGCCGAACTCTTCACGGTCGTCGTCGGAAAGCCGACGGGAAAATGTTCCGTCGATGAGACGCCATTGCGACTCTTGGGACTCCAGTGCAATACGGGTCACCCGACGCCAGACATCTGAGCTGCTGGCTTGGGAGACAAGCAGAGGGGCGGTGGAACTGAAATGGGTTGGCTGTCCGTGAAGAAGGTAACGCACACTCTCCACAAATTGCCGCTCCTTGCGCCCAGCTTGATAGCCGAGCAACGTCTCCAGCAAGGGCAATCGATCTTCCGCATTGCACAACGCAGGTGCATTACCACGGCGAAGTGTTTCGAGCACTTCGCGTTGGCGGCATGAGGGTGGTTCCTGGGAGGGAAAAAGGAACTCGAAGAGCGTCTTACCGATTAGAAGGACGCGCTCGTCCTTGAGTGCTCCCTGAAGCTGGTATGCGAACGACGGGGGCGAGACGAATAGGAGCTTCCTCAATCGAGCGTCGTTGAGTGCATCCCAAGACACCGCTACGTCGCTATCAGAACGCTTCCGACAGTCTCGCGCGACGAACAAGGGCATTTCACGGCAAGCGTTGAGAACATCGGCAAACTCGTCAGCGCGGCGAAACAGTTGAGCAGCGACAACCGCGATGACTTCGCGCTCGCTGCTCGTTTCTGCTTTGGCCTGACGCGTCGCAAGGATATTAAGGAGCGAGATCGCATCAGTTGTCTTAAGCCGGGCCGTCCCTGGGTGGTCCGGCACGTCCAGTTCATGGGGAATGAAGACCACGTCCACATCGCATTTACAAAGCTGCGCGAACAATGCATCAGAAGCACCAATGTCCGCGAGACTGAGCGGCAAGCGATAGCCACGAGGGACTCGATGCACGAGCCGACGAATGTGATCCGCCTGCTTTGTAATGGCGTCCAGGCCACATTCACCCAACCCCCTTCGAACGAGCCGCGATAACGTGACAGCATGCGATGTCGTGGAATCGTTCTCAGCCATCTGATCGAGAAACGTGATCAAATAATCCAAACGCACTTCATGACGAAGCGATTCTCCTGGTGGCACGCTGTTCAGAAGTCGTTCGATGAATGCAGGTGGCCAGGGCGATGCAACTCCTTCGGTTAGTAGTCGAGGCTCGCCCCGCAGCGTCACATTCAGACTGCTGACAATCGTTTCCAAGGCAGGAAACACAAGCCAAGGGATGTCATTCCGCGTGGATCTCGGCAGTTCAACCAGAGGCTCTCCTGCCTGGAATAGTTTCCACCGACGCTGTCCCCCCGGCACGTAAAGTCCCGCCCAGCAATTGATTCGGCAGACATCGTTTCGAAAAGCCGTGAAGAAAGGCGACAATTCGAAAGCGGACGTAATTGCCCTCATCTCGTCATATGTCACAGCGGCTACGGAGTCGTGGAGCAGGCGTTCGAGCGCCTTCGGTACCAAAGGCATTGTGCCGACGGCGGCGAGGCGACGATTCCAAGCTCGCCGCAACTGCTCATCACTGGTAAATGTGGTTTGCACCTGAGAGTCGCCTTGCAATCCGACGGGACGATTTCGGCCGGCGTCAACGAAGAAATACCCGTGAAGAAACAAGCACACATCGATGCCTTGGGCCTCAAGAGTGCGAATGTCCGGTTCGCCAAGCGGTAGAAACACGGCCCAGCTCACGGAAAGTCGTCCAGCATTCTTTGGACTGGTCCTGGTTATCGATAGGCACACTCCGGCGTGTTGCCGCGCCTTCTCCTTGACGTTTTTCCAGAGATCCGTGTCGGGGTCTCGCCCCAAGTCGCTGGGCCAATGTTCATCATTTTCATAGAGGCTCAATGTGCCGTCGGACGGGTTCACTTCATGGCCGACATAGGCAAGCGACCGAGCGTGTTCGTCACGGCGTGCGATGCTTACCTTCCCGGCGATCTCTGAGAGTGTCAGGGGCCGTAACGTCTCGAATTCCTTCCTGCGTTGACTCCGCTCTCCAATGGTGACGTCGAACAAGGAATTCGCGATACCGCGTTGGATGTTGTATCCTTGAACCCTTTCAACTTTGGATACGAGGGGAAGCAGCGCAGCAACCTGGCGTGGCAAATCAGAGGAGTTCAGTAATTCGCTGGGATTATCACCTGGAAACTCGTGGCAAATTGGCTCGTTACCGCGCAACTGCGAACGCTGTCGAAGAGGTATCCAAAGACAGAACCAACGGCTCTCTGGAAGGATTGGCCCGAGACAGCGCAGGATGAGTTGCTGGTCGTGCGGTTCGAATGAATCCCACTCTGCGTGAAACCGGTCACCTTCGTCGCTAGACCACGGGTTCAACACATCTGCGTGGCGAAGCACACCCTCCGCACGGTCGGGGCAGGCTAGGAAGAAGAATGCTTCGCAGAGATGAAAGATGCTCTTGAGGCCGAGCCCGAACTTGCCGATCTTCGAGGCGTCCATCGCCTTCGTGTTTTCTCCAAACCGTCGAATGTTGTCGCCGTCGTGCCGCTCAAACTTCCCGTCATTGATGACAAACATGCCCGGCGAGCGCAATAGTGGGTGCTGTGCTTCAGCGAATGGCTCGGCGATACCAATCCGCAAGACCGTTGCATCGGCATCATCCGCGTTTTGAACAAGCTCCTTGGTAATCGAGAAACCGCTATCGCCGAGCGCATACCGGCCTTCGCTCAGGTTCTGTCGAATCTGGCGGATAAAAGTCGCCGCCGATGGAATGAAGCCTTTGTGAGTCATAGGTCGAGCGTCTCATTGAAATCTGTGGCCAATTGCCCACCCCTGACTGTGGGGCCGAACGCAGCTAGAAGAGCGATGGTTCCTTTTTTCGGAGCACCAACCCCATCCCCTCCGAGCGAATCCGCATCGCCTCGGGTGACACCTGAAATGTGCTAGCCAGAGGACGAACTGTATTCTCCAATATCATTTCGTCGGTTCCGTGTTCACCGTTCTCGGCACGCAGGTCGGACAGGTAGATTGGGTCCATACCACCTCGCCATTCATGCCAGGCGCGTTTCAATATCTCGCGGGGCATGAGCAAGCAGGAGGCAAAACGGTTGGCCTGGTACTCAATCGGCTCGGTATCGCTCGAACGACAAATGTACTCAGGTCGTTCTTTGCCTTCAGGGAACAGTGAGTGTTGATTTGCACGGCGTAGAAACAGTTGGCGGTGAAGTCGCCAGTGACCGGCTTCGTGGGCCAGCGTGAAGTGGTAACGGCCGAGCATGGCCGGATACGTTGCCGGATCAAGTCGCTGGTCGATACCCACTCGCTTCTCATTGACCCACAATGCACCGTGAACATCTCCGACGCCGAAGAGCTTCTGCATATCGAGGAATTCAAGATTCAGCCCCAGGTACAGCTCGACCATTTCGTCGATGGGAACCGGTGGCGCCATGACCTGGCCATGCTTGTTCCCATATTCTGCTAGTAACAGCGCAGCCTCGTCCTCAAACTCTTGGTCCTTCATGAATCGCAACTTGTTTGTAAGCGTCGGGAATCGCTTCGCCATGATCTACTTTTCCTCGTCAGTGCCTTCTTTCTGCATGCGTTCAGCGTCCTCACGAAGTCGGCGAAGTTGATCGGTTGTTAGTCCTCGAACAGCACGGAGCAGGTCAGGGACAGCGGTCGGGGCTTCGCGAATGATCTCTGGCAAATCCTCTGTCAACCGGCCAGCAAGGGCTGTCCACTCATCAACGCTCTCACCCAACAATTCTGCCATGCGTTTCACACGGTCCGCAGTCGGCGGATCAACGTTGTCCTGCTCGACCTGCGAGAGATAGGTCGGGCTAATACCAACCAGTTCCGCAAACTTCCGCAAGCTGAATCCCTTTTCGACGCGCTTCTCACGAAGAAACTGTCCGAAGGTCTTTGCCTTTTTCTTGGCCATGTTACAGCGCTCCCGTGAATGCGCGATCGAGCAGGGATGGGAGCATTGCGCTTGCCCCTGCGTTGGCCTTGCGCCCAATGTCTCGCATCTCTTGGAGATTTGCTTGTAGGTGAGACATCGATTCAACGACTTCGCACTGACGCTCGAGCGAAATGTGCTGAGGGAATGGGATATTCATCACAATTGGCTGAGAAATCTTTTTCATCGTTGGACTCGTGCCCTTCGCGTTCCGTTCGATAAAGTCTCGAACCAGCGGTGTTTGGAGCCAGTACCAGACGAAACTCGTCTTGGCGTTCTTGGGATCGACATCAAGACGCATCGTCAAATCAGGGTAAATACACTGTTTCGGTTCACCCGAATAAATTGCGGCATGCCCAACCAACTGAGGAGTGTTGCTGCGGGTGATCAGCAGGTCTCCTTCCTGAAGCCAATAGTGCGCACTGGCATCGGTCGGTTCAGAAGTTCGTTTGAACGCAGTCGGGTCATAGTCATAACCCGTGATGGCAGAGAGCGTCAGCACGGGCGTCCCATCACTAGCATTATCTCACCTCGCTGACCATCCATTTCTCGGCTTGGACACCAGGACTCGTGCAAGTACCCCTAGCTGTCCGACATTCTCCGAAAATCCCCTCAATGTTGCTTTTTTCAGCGCGCGACTTTCCGCGAGGGACTGCCCCTGAAGAAGTTGGACCTGATTAATCTTCGAGGCAAATCTCTCAAGCCTCGCTGCGATACGCCTTTGGTCACTCAGTGGCGGGAGCGGGATAGTCAGGTCGAGGAACCGTGGTGGATTCAGCGTGAGTTTCGAGAGTGCCGCTGAGCCTGTTGACATTTGCCGAGCCTGTTCCCACAGGGGGGGGTACCGGAAATACCAACGCAAGTAATCTCGATCAACCCGATTCGTATCAAGCTCATACGTGGGAAACTTATCGGAGACGAACATCCCGTCGAATTCGCTGGGAACGACTCCAAACGTTCCCTTCCAAGCAAAAAGCTTGTTGTAGATCACGTCGTTCTCGCGAATGACGAAATGGCTTTTCTTTTGAATCTTTGAGGCCGCCCTCAATTCGCGATGAAACGGACCTTGTCCATAGAGGCGCATGCCTACAAGGTTCGCATCCTCCGTTGACCCCAATTGATAAGGCCGTCGGTTTTGACGCATGATTTCCTCGAATCGTACCTCGGGAATGCCGCTTGTGCTCATGCTCCGGCCCTCGTGAGTTCAGCCTTGATCTCTTCCATAATCTCAATAATGCGTCGCTCCTTCGTCAGGATGTCCTCGGCAAGTTGCTCGGGCGGCAGATGCACCAATGCTTCTACACTATTCGGGTTCTTTTGATCCAAGTTGCATGCGATTAGATTTCCGGACTCGTCATAATTTAGAATCTCTGTTACTGGAACACGCCATGCGTGATCGTTCTCCTTGCGACGTTTGGATTGGAACCACTTGATACAGTCGGCGAAGTCTTCGATTTGAAGGGGTTTCGTCTTCGTAAAGTTCTTTCGCCCTTCCGGGAGTGGAAGCTCGTAGAACCAGACATGCTTCGTAGCTTCGCACCGATCGAAGAACAGCAGGTTTGTCGGAATAGGGGTGTAGGGAGTGAACACGCCGTTGGGCAATCGCACGATGGTGTGCAAGTTAAAGTCCTTGAGCAACTCTTCCTTGATGCGAGCGCAGACGCCGTCGCCGAAGAGTGTGCCATTGGGGACAACGATCGCTGCCCGACCGGCGTGATCATTTCCTGCTCTGGGCTTCCTGAGGCGGCGCATGATCAGTTGCAGGAACAGCAGCGCCGTTTCGCTAGTCTGTTTATCAGCCGGGAAGTTGTTGCGGATACCAGCTTCCTCTTCACCACCGAACGGTGGATTCGTGAGGATCACATCCACCTGATCGGCTGGGCCAAGTTCGGTGATTTGTACCGCGAGACTATTGCCGTATTCGATTGCGGGCGAATCCAGCCCGTGCAGCAATAGATTCATTTGCGAAAGCATGTAAGGAAGTGGCTTTGCCTCACCACCCCGAATACTCTTCTCTTGCAGCACCTTGCGTTGCTGAACCGTCTGGGCCTGTTTCTCAAGATGCGAATACGCTTCGGCCAGGAAGCCGCCAGTTCCGCAGGCGGGGTCAAGGACGACTTCGCCGAGGTGCGGGTCGGTCACCGCGACCATGAATTGAATCACTGGGCGCGGCGTGTAGAACTCGCCCGAATCACCGGCCGCGTCGCGCATTTCACGGAGCATCGACTCGTAGAGTCGCGCCAGCGTATGGATCTCCTCAGTCGAATCGAAATGGATGGCATCGACGAGAGTGATGACGTCCCGCAACAAGTAGCCAGAAATCATCCGGTTGATGACGCCGGCAAACACCGTGGCGATTACGTCCCGCCGCCGGTCACCGTTGGTCGATTGCAGACCGCGAAGATAGGTCAAGAGTCCCGGACCGCGTTGCCCATCAGGTCGAATCGCTTCATCCTGGTTTACATATGCAATCAACTCGTCACCTGAGATTCCGTCCTTCTTCGCCGCCCAGTCCCGCCAGCGATACGGAGACTCGATGGCGGCCTTGTACTTTTTCCCGGCAATCGATGCTTCGGCCTCACTGAGTTTTTCCCGGTCGTCGAGAAACTTGAGGAACATGATCCACGTCAACAAAGGGAGACGATCCAGGTCGCCGTTGAGCCCCTTATCTTTGCGCATGATGTCGCGAGCGGATTTGATCAGGCTTCCCAATTGCTGCCCCGTCGTCTTGGGGGTGTCAGCCGTCTTCGTTTTCTTCTTGGCCACTTCAGTCCTCGTTGTAGTCGCTCACCACAAGGGCAAGTCGAGATCTTTGGGGGAAAAGGTTGAATTGCCGAACCATCGCAACGGGAGTGAGCCGTCGGTCGGCCAGTTTTGATTCTGGGCGAAGCCATCCAGGACAGACACAAGTGTCGTCTTATCCGGAAACTGGGCTGGATGGCGGACAATGTTCAAGAGGCCGTTCGCCAAGTACATATCAGCCAGAAGCAGAAGCTCGATCGTGAGATTGCGATAATCGCTGTCGTGTACGATCTCACATCGAACCGAGTGGATCGATCGAATTTCTGCCTGGTAATTTGGCCGAGCATTGCGAAGGTGCCATCCTGTCATACCTTCGATTCGTTGCGTCAGCATCCTACCGTTGCGCTCACCCTGCCTGGTCAATAGAGTTTCAAGGCCGATGACGTTTAACAGAAACGCATCTGCCAGATCGAGGGACATCAGACTTCGGCCCAACATGGCGGCCCCGCTACCTATTTGGCGACGCCAGTCAGGGTCAAGATTTGCATCCACAAGTCGAGCGAACAGCTCGATGATCCCCGACTGAGTAATAGCGTTGTGCCAAGTAGCGTCCAACTCGAACGGCATCAACATTCCTCGCTGATTCCAGTTTCCAGCGATCAATGTGCCATTCAAATCGAGGAAGGTGTCGGTCTTGGCGGTGCTCAGCGGATACCCACGAATCGTGAATCCGCATGAGTGGTGTCGACGAGAATAGAACGCCGCAGTCGAAGCGAGGATTTCAGCAGAGTTGCGCAGATCGCGGAAGACATGATGGCGTAGTTCCTCGGGAACTCCTGTGCGCTCCAAAACCGCGTATGACTGGCTTCCATCGAACACCCGCTGCATGGCTTGGGCACCTAGCGCAACAGGGAGGTTTGGCGGCTGCAATAAAGCCCGCAAGGATGCCTCTGAATGAAATGTGACATCGCGTACCTGCCATCGTCCGTGAATCGGTGGCGCCTCGGAGATGTTGAGTTGAACCATCGGAACGATGATCAACCAGCGGCTTGATGTTTGATTTGGATTGGGGGCCGTGCTCATGTTTCGCCGTGGGTGGGGCTTATGCCGCTGCATACAACAGGGTCTGAAGTTGCATCACCGCGTGACGCAACTGCTCGACGCCGCCGAAGCGGGTCGCAATCTCCAGCACGTTTCCGTGCGTGCTTATCGGCGGAACTTGCAGCACGTCGGGAATGACGAACTGCGCGGTTCCGTGTTCGGTGTACTTATCAAGCAATTCGTTGAGGATCTGGCGGGCCTCGGGGCCAAACTGATCGAAGAAATCGGGCCGTTCGGACCGCAGACGTTGCGCTCGTTCACGCCGCGTGCGGAGCGGGGCATTAAACGCCAGGTGACAGATCAGGTCGAGCGGATCGGCGTCGGGCTGGTTGGAGGTCTCGGCCAGATGATCGAAGTCGATTCCCCGTTCGGCTAGGCGGTCAATGATTTCGCTGAGCCGCTCCGGATTGGCCCATTCGCCACGCAGCTCGGCGGCGTTGCGGTACAGCGTGCGGACTTTGTCAGCCGTGTAATCGGTGAATTGAACGACGCGGAGTTGGGTGCCATCGGGGTCGAGTTCGTAGACGAGATGCGCCGCGATCTCCACTTGGCCGCCGTCGAAGTAAAACTTCTGTCGGCCGCCGGTCGGTTCGTCATCGGGCGGCAATTCGCCCCCGCCTTCATCGACCGCCGTTTCGTCTTCCGGCGTGACGACCTCCTCCTCGCCCGTAGGCTCCCCTTCTTCGTCGATGACCTGCTGGGTCTCGATAGACGGATCGCCGTCGAAATCGGGGTCAGCGAACAGTCGCGTTGCTGAACCGGTGTAGTCGAGGATGCTGAAAAAGAGTTTGCCGTAATCGTCCCGGACCCGCGTGCCGCGGCCGATGATCTGTTTGAATTCGGTCATCGAATTGATGATCCGCACCAGCACGACGTTCTGGACGGTGGGAGCATCGACGCCGGTGGTCAGCAATTGTGAGGTCGTCAGAATGACGGGCGTGCGGCGTTCCAAGTCCTGGAAGTGGCTGAGATGCCCTTTGCCAATGTCCCCCTCGTCAGAAGTGACACGGCAGACGTAATCGGGGTGATCACGGACGATGTCGGCGTTCAGATTGTTCAGTTCCCGCCGCATTTCATCGGCATGTTCCTGATCGACACAAAAGACGATGGTTTTGGCAAACCGATCCGTGCGTCGCAGGTATTCCGTCAAATGCCGGGCGACGGCGTGCGTTCGGGCGCGGAGGGACACCCGCTTCTCGAAGTCGTTGGTCTGATACTCCTCGTCGGGCATTTCGCGGCCGTAACGGTCGATGTCCCCTTGGCTCGGACGCCAGCCAGCTGCGTCCCAGGTCGTGACAATGCGGTGGACGCGGTACGGGGCCAGGAACCCGTCGTCGATCCCCTGCCGCAGGCTGTAAGTGTAGATCGGGTCGCCGAAGTAGTTGTATGTGTCGGCATTCTCCTGACGACGGGGAGTCGCCGTCATGCCCAACTTGATGGCCGGCTGATAGTAGTCGAGAATCTCGCGCCAATTGCTGTCGTCGCGGGCGCTGCCGCGATGGCACTCGTCGATAATTATCAGGTCGAAGAAGTCGGGGGCGTATTCGCGATACAAGCCAGGACGGTTCGCGTCGCTGGCAATGGACTGGTAAGTCGAGAAGTACATTTCACGACTTTGAACAGCACGCCCGTTTTCGATCTTCCAGCGTGCGTCGCCAAACGGGGCGAACGTTTTGGCCATCGGATCATCGATGAGGATGTTCCGGTCGGCCAAATAGAGAATCCGCGGCCGCCTGTGTTCGCCAGTCCGGTTCCAGCGTGCGGACCACAGTTTCCAGCAAATCTGGAAGGCCACAACCGTCTTGCCCGTGCCCGTGGCCATCGTCAGCAGAATACGCGGTCGCTCCTGCGCAACGGCTTGAACGGCTCGGTTGATGGCAATTTCCTGGTAATAACGGCGGCCATTCCCGCTAAGGTAATTGCCCGGCGTCAGCACTTTCTCCCCGGCATCAGCGGAAAGGGACAAGCTTTTCGTCAACCGTGCCCAAAGCTCGTCGGGTGTCGGAAACGCCTCGATCTCGCGTTCCAGCCCCGTTATGAAATCAAACTCGATTATACCGTGACCGTTTGTGGCGTAAGCGAACTTTAGTCCAAGAATCTGCGCATAGTCTTTGGCCTGTTGAAGTCCCTCGCCAGGCGTGGCATACGTTGGCTTGGCTTCAACGACAGCGATGGCCACGTCGGAACGAAAACACAGGATGTAGTCGGCCCGCTTGCCGGGACGGCGACGACCACGTTGGCCAGCGACGACGATCCGCCCGTCGGTGAACGTCACCTGCTCGTTGATGCGGTGAGGTTCGTTCTCCCAACCGGCAGCCTGGAGCCGTGGGACAACATATCTTCGGCAGGTATCAGCTTCATTGGGCATGGGTCATATCCACGGGGCGTCGGCCTACGATTTGAGCACCTGATCGATGAGTTGATTGATCTTTGAGGAGTCGATGCTTCCGTTCGCCTCGTCCCGTGTGATGATTAGCATTCCGTTCTTGCCGCCGGCCTCAGTAATGCCGTTGGCCTCGTACCAGCTCAGTTTCTCCTTCCAGCGCCGAAGGTAGCGGGGCACATGCAGCATGCCACAGTGCTCCCAATAGAAGTTCATGCCCGATTCTGCATCCTCGATGGTGAAGTCTGGGTACTTCGTGACCCCAGCGATGGTCAGGGGCTGTTCGTAGCAGTATTCAATGTCCTGTCGCGCCAGATGGTCCGCGATGATCACCTCGGACTTCGAGCGGACCATCTCGCCGCGCGCCGTGCGGTGAATTAGGTTCTCTTCGAAGAAGCGGCCATCAACGCTGATCGGGGATGGGGCGACAAACAGATTGGTCAGTCGCCGAGCCGTCTCAGACCGGTCGTCGGATGAGTATTTGCGCAGCTCACCGCGCGGCCCCTGATGGATGATCACGATCCGGTCCTTCTGCCGCGTAAGAGCCGTGTAAAGCAGCTCGCGAGACAAGAGCCGACATGGGTTCGGCAGGACCAGAAAGACCGTGCCGAATTCACTGCCCTGCGACTTGTGGACAGTCAGCGCGTAGGCGAGTTCGAGAATAGGATTGCCTTCTTCCCCGAAGTCCCGGCTGGTGAAGTCGTACTTGTAGCCGGGCTGTGAAGCGAACTCGACTTCTAATTTCCATCGAAAGTCTGGGGCTCCGTTCCGCCTAAAATAGCCAATTGCCATCCCGATCTCGCCATTGGCGATGTACGGGTCATCCTTGGTGGGATACACCTTGCGATGTTGATTCCAGTAGAGCTTGGGATCTGTGTTAACTAGGTTGATGACCTTGTCACCATAGACGATTTCTTCTGACCCCATTGGTTTGGGGTACTTCCGGTTTCGCTCCTTGCGACAGGCGTCAATCATCTCCTGTCGGAAATGTTTGTGGATCAGGCGGTTCACATCGGGGACACCGTGCGGCCCCGAGCGCACTGGGGCCAAAATCTGCCATCCCTCGGCCATCTCGGCGGCCCCGAGCTTGTCCGGATACTTGGGATTCCGCATGTTGAAGAACCGCATTTCGTTCCACGGTTCGCCGCCGAGTTTCTGATCGAACCCCGCGATGTCATCCCGGCCGTCGAGCTTCAGCTCCTCTACGAGAGTGTCGATCAGCTTCTCACGCATCTCTTCGGCCGAGTTCCACTGTACGAATCGAACGTGCTTGCTTTCGCCGGCGCTGACGACTTTGTCAAATACGTCGTCCTCGCCAGGGGCGATGGGCGATCCGCTGAACCATTCTGCCAATTGTAGGTCTTCCCGCTCCTCACCAGCCTGGCGGCGACGAATTGTCAACTCTGCGTAGCCGGGAGAGACACGCGGGAAGTTTTCGAGAATGCCTTCGGGGGCAAGGTGCCGAATGATGTCCACGAATGGCCTACCCGATCCAATCGGAGGTAACTGCCGGAAGTCTCCGATAAGTATGAGGCGGTGAACGCCTTTAAGCGCTTGGATGAGCGCTCCGAACATTTCCTCCGTTAGCATGGACGCTTCGTCGATGATGACGGTGCGGGCTCCAACTTCCGCAGGTTTTTCCGACAGTCGATAGCGCCCGGTTGCCGTGTCGTACCGATGCGGACTTAGGAACTGGGCGATGGTGAAGCCCTTGAGCTTCAGATCTTTTGTTGATTGCTCCATCCGTACTCGCGCCTTGCCCGTGGGCGCGAGCAGCAGGATGTCACCTTCCGAAACCTGGGGATGCGAGCAGAGGACCGACAGGAGCGTCGTCTTGCCGGTGCCCGCAGGGCCGACCAGGACCGACAATCGGGACTCGGCCAGTTCCTTCAGTGCCGCTGTCTTTTCCTGGCGGGCCTGCTCTTCCAAATCGTCCGTTGCTGTTACCCCTTTGGACTTCAGGTAATTGTCTAGGAGTTGACGCCAGTTCGCTTCGACGGGCAGCCGTTTTCCCCGGATGCGTTTGTCGATGGCCGTGCGGATCGTCTCCCCCATCTCAGCCAATCGCCCCAGTTGCAGTGCCGGGGACTTGTCAGCCAATTGCACCTCGACGATCACACCGTTGAAATCGTCCTTGGCGACGTCAATCAGGTCGCCATCTACATCACACGACGGCTGTAGCGCAAGACTGCGAATTGCTAGGACCGCCTGGTCTTGGGGCAAAAGCGTGCTGCCATTGGCCGAAGCCTCTTCCAACACCTTGACCCCCAGTGCTCGCACGCGGCGAGCATCGGTGCTTGCATCCAACGCCGATGGCTCCGGCAGGGGGTGCTTCTTGCGAATGACGTCGTCAGGAAACACGCCCCGGTCGACCGACCAGACGCTGATCGGATCTGGCGTTGAACGCGTCATCTCATACAGCAAGTACGGGTTGGCGAGGATGTCCTTGTCGGTGACATCGAGCCCGGCTTTCGTTCGTTCGGGCTGCACGTACAAGACCGTCGCTTGGTCGCGCGTGACTTCGAACCGGCTAAGGAGTTTCAGGAGGCTACGCCGCTCGTCGGGCAGACGGGTCCACTTTTCGCGAATTGTCTTCCCCAGCGCTTCGGCCAGATGGGAAGGCAAATGCTTCTTCGGATCGGCGAACGCCTTGTCGACCAACGGCCAAGGATCGACATTGTCACCAGCCTTCTCAGCAATGGCGCGTGCGATAAAGGTTCCCAGCTCCAATCCGAAGGCGGACAGCGCCGCACCGAGTCCAGGGCACGGTCCTCGGGCGTTCCACAGTTCGCCAACGCGATGGTCGAGCCATTCGAGGCACCGATCCCAAGGGCCGGGAAGGTCCTGCTTCGCCTTGCGCAGTGACTCGGCGCAGGCCAGCAGGCTCGCGATAGCCCCGTCGTGCGTCACATGCTGGGACGCATGGGAGAATTCCAGCAGGCGGTCTTCGGGTGAAAATGCGGCGATATCCGTGGGATCGAAATTCGGATCGGACGTGGATTTTTCAATGGCGGCGTGATACGGGAGCAGGAATCCGTCCTTGAAATCAGGTCGGATCGAATGTTGGACGACACGTTCCCACAGCAGCGACCGCAGCTTGTCCTTCAAGTTCTTTGTCGTATACCGATACTCGACACACGGAGCGACGTGCGTCACGCGGCCGACGCCAATTAGAATTCGGCGGGCACCGGCGTCTTCAACAAATGGAACCTGCTTCGCATAAAAGAAGCACAGCGACTTTTGCGGGACTAGGTGGTCGACAAAGCAATCGAGAAGTGCCTGCTGGTTCTGCCAATCCTGAATCCACTGAGTCTTGAAACCAAGGTCAGGTTCACGCTCAGGCTGCACATCAAGTGCGAACTGTTCGCCCAGCGACTCCATCGAATCGACAAGCATCCACGAGAACGGAATTGCGGCTGCCGAAAACGGTGAATGCCGCAGCGGTGTCGGAGCAAAGTGTCCGTGGGTACCCTCAGCGTCGCGATTGTATGGATGGTTCTTGGTCTTGGTAAATTCGAACGGAGCCATAAAGGTCATCCGCTCATCGACGCAACAGGGCCACTGCTCTTGGGGAATCTCGTTGAGCGGCTTGCCAGCAATTGCCTTCTCGGCCGAATCATCCTTGTCCTCAGCGATGCGTTTGAGCTTCAGGCATGAGCCATTGAGATGCGGCAGCGCGCAGACTCGGCCATCCCATGCGGTGTCGTGCCATGGGACGCGGATTGAAATGTGGCGGAGCGGATAGGTTGTGGCCATGCTTTCGCCTCATAGGGCGGGTCGGTGTAAGAATTGCCGGTGCCATCTCCGTAAAGTAAACACCGAACACCCTTTGAAGATACCCGTCGCGCAGTGCAACGGCAACCTGGCGGCGGTTAAAGTCCGAGAAATCACGCCCAATTGAGAATCTGGGGGCTCCGTAACTTTTTCGGCCTGGGGGGCTTGTACTGGCACCTCAAAATGTTTACTGTTTACTGAACAGGCACGTTGCTCAGAACCTGAAAGGCGTGCCAACCTCAATCCTAACGGAGTACGAAATGAAAAGGTCTTCGATTGACGGCGAGCAAGACGGCAACAGCCGGATCGCCAGGTTTCCACTGGGTGGATCGGGTTCAGGATCAGGAGGTGTAGAGGCCGCTGGCGTTCTCGACAGCCGGATTCTGCCGGACCAGGAATTCATGGCCCAATGGGACGCCGTGATTGTCGAGACATCGCAGAAGGACCGACTTCTGTCGCAGGCCATTCTGAACTTCACGTTGCGTGAGAAGGTAAACCGGTCGAACCTGCCACTGCATGGGTTGATCGTCCTGCACGGCCCTCCGGGCACGGGCAAGACTTCACTCGCGCGTGGGTTGGCCTCGCGGACGGCTGAGGCCATCAGCAAGCTCGGTCAGTTCCGATACATTGAGGTCGAGCCACATGCCCTCACTGGGGCGGCGCTGGGAAAGAGCCAGCGTGCAGTCCGCGATCTCCTTGGCCAGACGGTCGCCGAACAGGCGGAGCGTGGCCCGCTGATCGTGCTTCTCGACGAGGTGGAGACGCTGGCGGCTGACCGTGGCCGCATGAGCATGGATGCCAATCCGATTGACGTGCATCGGGCGACGGACGCTGTCCTGGCACAGTTGGACCAGCTCGCCGCGAAATACCCCCACCTGCTGTTCATCGCCACGAGCAATTTTACGCGGGCGGTGGACGGGGCGTTTCTGTCGCGTGCCGACCTAATCGAGAACATCGGCATGCCGGGTCCAGAGGCTTGCCGCGCTATTCTTCAGTCCGCGATTGAGGAACTGGCCAGGGCCTTCCCGACAACGGGGCGCATTCCCCAGGACCCTGAGTTCGAGCGTGCCGCCAAGCACTGCGTCGGGCTGGACGGCCGCCGCATCCGAAAACTCGTGATCTCGGCATGTGCCCTCAACAAGCAGACGGCGATTGATCCGAACAGGTTGACCGCCGCCGATGTCCTGGAAGCGGCCATTCAAGCCCAGGAAGAATCCAAATCAGTTCAGGAGTAAAAATCATGACCGTGGTTGCACGACGAATTCGGGCGACGCCCGAACGCGGTGCGTCGGATGCCTGGCAGGTGATCGTCGATTTGATCGCGCCCAAGGACGGTATCGCACGCAGCGAACTGCTCAGCATCGAAGGGATCGCCTCGTCGATCATCTCAACGGAATCGCCCAAGGACGCCGCGATGGTTGTCCGTGGCAAAGGTCCGCGCGTGCGGATGTATTGCCTTTACGACGACGAGGCGATTTCCGGCGACGATGCGAATGAAGCCGCCCTGGCCGAGTGCCCGACCGACGGTGACTGGCTGATGAGCCTTCCTGCCGACGCGGACGATGTCGCATGGATGAAGGACGCACTGGCCAAGAAATCCAAGCGGGTGACCGTCCGCGAGAAGAGCGAAGCCGTCGATGACGGCGAGGAAGAACAATCCAGTAAAGCAAACGTGACGGAGGCGGCAATCAACATGGAGGCATTCCTACGACCATGAGCACATTCGTTGTCGTCAATACGTACACGCATTCCGTGACCTACGTCACGGACAAAATGCTGATGTCGCTGAAGGAGATTATCCGGTGCAGCGGCCTCAGCCCCGAGAAATTCGTGGCCGACTGGAAGGTCTTGCAGCGGGGTATCAACGCCTGGTTGAACTCCCGCGACCTGGAGACGGTCATCCTCGAAGTTTTCAACCCGAAGACCAACGCCCTGATTGGCCGGTGGGACTTCGACATTTTTTATGGGTCATCCGGCGACAGCGACATGTGGGTCAACACGGATGACATCAAATACCACATCCTCAAAGCCGGGCAATGGCCTTCGGCCTGCGACTACCGCATTGTGCTGACCACGAAACCCGGACGGCCGAATGTTGATGGCTGGAGTGTTGCAACGCTCCGCTCGACGGACGGTTTTGTCCGGCAAAGCCTCGGCACAACTATCGACGGCAATGGGCTGAAATCAGGAACCGCATACTGGAGGGCTTGCAAATGATTACCGTGGACGAAGCATTCAAGAAGTTCCGCAGCCGACTCGAACTGACGGACCGCGAGCAAGAGGACGCCTCGCGCCGTCATAACGAAATCAGGGATTACCTGAGAACCAAGTTCGATATTGAGGATGACTTCCTCACCGGGTCGTACAAGCGGTGGACCAAAACGAAGCCGCTCAAGGACGTGGATATCTTCTGCGTCCTCGGCAAGGAAGAGCGCCATCGGCGCGACAAGCCGCCCGCCGAACTGCTCAAGGCGTTTGAAGACGCATTGGTCGAAAAGTACGGCCGTGACAAAGTAACCTGCCAGCGTCGTTCGGTCATGGTCGAGTTCGGTGTTACAACCGACGCGGACGAAGATACCGGCGGCAAGGTCATGAGCATCGACGTGGTGCCCGCATTCACTACAAACAAACACTACGAAATACCGGACACCGCCACGTCATCCGGGTGGACGGAGACGAATCCGAAAGTGCATTACGACCTCGCGGTGAAAGCGCAGGAGGCGTACAGCGGCGCGTGGAAGGGCATTGTGCGGATGACGAAGAAGTGGAACAGCAATCAGGGCAAGCCGGTGAAGCCGTCATTCCTAATTGAGGTTATGGCATTGGAATTGTTGCATCCGCCGTTCGGCGGCGACTATCGATTGGAAATAAAGGCGTTCCTTGCGAGTCTGGCCGACCGTCTGGATGAAACATGGCCGGAACCGGCCAAGCTCGGCCCGCCCGTCAGCGACGGAATGAACCAGGCTGCACGCGATGCCGCGAAGATCAAATTGCGTGCCGGTTCTGATGCGGCTGCCAAAGCGATACAGCTTGAGCGGCAAGGCAAAAACGGCGAGGCGCTGAAGGTGTGGCGGAATGAAGTGTTCGGCCCCATGTTCCCGTTATCGTAATTAAGGAGTGCGTTCATGCCTGATGCCCATTTGAGCAAAACGCGAGGCATGGAGTTTCTCCAGCGTGCATTCGCAAGTGAGCAGTCTTGCCTCGTCGCCAAGCTGAGGTCATCGGATCGCATCGTCCATGATGGTGATCGCGGCGAGGTCAACGAACAATTCTTCATCGAGGTGCTGAGGAATTATTTGCCGAACCGGTACACCGTCCACAAAGCGACGATACTTGACAGCGACGGGCAGGTGTCGGATTCCATCGATGTTGTGGTGCATGACCGGCAATACACGCCAACCCTGTTGGACAGTGAATCGCATCGCTACATTCCAGCGGAAGCCGTTTATGCCGTGTTCGAGTGCAAGCCCAAGATCGACAAGACATACCTCGAATACGCGGGTAAGAAGGCTGAGTCAGTCCGTCGCCTGAAACGCACTTCGGTGCCGATCCCGCACGCGGGCGGATCGTACCCCGCCAAGCCACATTTCGAGATCATCGCCGGGATTCTAGCCATCGAGGCGGATTGGAAAGATGGCTTTTCAACTTCGTTTGAAAACTGCCACTCGGCATTGAACGGCTCCAACCGGCTGAATTGCGGGCTGGCCGTTGATGGACATGCGTTTGACACCTTCAATGCCGGTGGCGGGTACACCTACTGCAAGTCCGAGAATGCCCTTGTGTTTTTCCTTTTCCGCCTTTTGAACCAGCTCCAGTCGCTTGGCACTGTTCCGGCTATTGACTGGAATGCCTACGCTTCGCAACTGTCAAAATAGTCTGGCTTGGTTCATTCACCGTCGCCGTCGGAGTGTTTCGTCGCGGGGGTTCACAAGCTCCGCGCCCCCGCGACGAAATGCGACAGAGGCAGAGGTGATGCCCTCAGGTCTATTCAGTTCCTCCCACCATTCACCAGAGCCTTGACCGGGTTGGATTTCCTGTACCAGGTGATATGAGGGTTCAGGAACAGGGTTGACCAAGGCAACCAGCGTGTGCGGCTGGAGCCGAGGCCTTGGCCGAGGCGGAAGCCGCACACGCGGCGGCGAACCCGGCCGGGGTCCGATAACCCAACGAGCTGTGGGGCCGCTGGGTGTTGTATTCATCTTTCCAAGAAGCTGTGAGCGACCGGGCATCCCGGACACCCTCGAAGATCTCCGTTGCCAGGAACTCATCGCGGAACCGTCCGTGGAAGCTCTCGGCGTAGCCGTTCTCCCAAGGGCTTCCCGGCTCGATATACAGCGTGCCAACGCCCACCTGCTTGAGCCAGCGACGTAGGGTCAGAGCGATAAACTCGGGCCCGTTGTCGCTGCGGATGTGCCCGGGCACACCACGTATCGCGAACAGCTCGGAGAGCGTATCGATCACGTCTTCACTCGTGATACCCCGATCGACCTTCAGGGCAAGGCACTCGCGGGTGTGCT
>SYBH01000011.1 GCA_005787345.1 Actinomycetota bacterium | reverse complement strand
TCCATCGGAAGGAAGAAGCCCGGACCTATGACGAAGATGACCGCCCAAAAGGCAGAAAACGCCGCTTTCGCTCCGCCTTCAAGCGTGTTCAGGGTAATGACGACAAAGATGTATGCAGCGATTGATGCGACCGCGATTCCAAGACCAACTGATGCAGCCCCATCGGGCACCGCACCTTTGACCTTTTCCGCGCCGGCTGCGATCTTCGCTCTCATACCGCCCATATTCGCATGGCCTCGACCGAAGAAGCGCGACCTCTGCGCAAAAATCAGTTCCAGTCAACGAGTCGTGGCCGGGAGACCGACTATCGGTGGGGTGAATCAGAGGTCGAAATGCGGTGCGTGCGGGGTGCAGTACTGGTCGTACTCCGCAATCACGATCTCTTCTGGCTCGATTGAGCACGCTGGGCACTTGGGGTCCCGGCGGATCTTGTAGGTCATGAACGACTGCTCAAGGCTGTCGTAGGCCATCAATCGACCGGACAACGAATCACCGAGTCCGAGCAAGAGCTTGATTGCTTCAATCGCCTGGATCGAGCCGACAATGCCAGGGAGAACGCCAAGCACTCCGGCCTCGGCGCAGGACGGCGCAAGTTCCGGCGGGGGCGGCTCGGGCAGGAAGCACCGGTAGCAAGGGCCATCGTGCGGAAGGAACACTGTCATCTGTCCCTCAAACCGGAAGATCGATCCGTGCACGACCGGCGTGCCCGTCTTTAGTGACGCGTCGTTAAGAAGGTAACGACTCGGGAAGTTGTCAGCTCCGTCGACAACAAGGTCGTACTGCGAAAGCAGCTCTTCAACATTCGACGCATCGAGACGCATGTCATGAGTGACGACATTGACTTCAGGATTCAACAACTGAAGCGTTTTCGCCGCTGAGTCGACTTTGCGCATACCAACGCGCTCGATGTTGTGAATGATCTGACGCTGAAGATTTGATTCATCGACAACATCCATGTCGATGATGCCGATCGTTCCAACACCTGCTGCCGCGAGGTAGAGAGCGGAGGGCGAACCAAGGCCGCCAGCGCCAAGAAGGAGAACCTTCGAATCAAGAAGTTTGAGCTGGCCTTCTTCGCCTACCTCCGGGAGAAGAAGATGCCGCTGGTAGCGGTTGCGCTGCTCAGCACTCAACGTACGAGGTGCCGACCAGTCACGTCCCTGGTCCTTCCAAGCGTTAAAGCCACCGTTCATTGAAAGAACATCGGTGTACCCAAGTTCCCCGAGCGTCTTGGCCGCGAATGCCGAACGCACGCCGCCAGCGCAGAACACAACGACCTTCGAGTCGCGATTGGGAATGCGACTCTCGACCTGAGCTTCGAGATGGCCGCGTGGAATGAAGACAGCGTTCGGAATAGCGCCCTGCTCAAATTCGTCAGGCTCACGAACGTCGAGGAACACCGTGGCCGGCTGGGCGCGTAGCGCTTCGGCTTCAGCCGGTTCGATCTCGGTGATCTGGCTCTTGGTCTGCGAGAGGAGGTCTCGGAAGGTGGCCATAGGTTGCCTCTAGTGCTCGGGGGATCGAGCGATTCTCGTGCTCGGTAGCAAAACCCTACCGATTAGGTCGGCTTTCCGCCACCTCCGACCAAAAACTCAAAGAATGGCTGGAAGAATCGATGACGCTGAGCCCTGCACCACAACTGTCGCCTGCGGATCAAAGGGCGTCGATTGAGCGTTAACAATCACCACAGAGCGCCCTGCCTCCAACGCAACCTGCACCATCCCTGCAATTGGGTAGACCATGAGGCTGGTCCCCACAGCGAGCAATACGTCTGCTTGCGTTGCCGCAATCTCTGCTCGCAGGAGATCAGCCGCCACTAACGACTGTCCGAACATGATCGTCGCCGACTTTATGATTCCGCCGCAGATCGGACAAGACGGGTCCGGGTCCCCCGCTCTCACTCGATCTAGAGCTTCCTCCATCGGACCGCGCGCGCCACATTCGACACATTCCCACCGGTGCACGGTGCCATGAATCTCAACCACGTTGTCGGGCGAACTGCCGGCAATGACATGGAGACCATCAATGTTCTGTGTCACCAAGGTGTGGAGACGTCCCGAACGCTCGAGTTCAACCAGCGCCCGATGACCATCGTTCGGCGAAGCGGTGAACATGTCTGATTCAAGCCGGATCTGCCAAGCGTCTTGTCGCACCTGAGGGTCGGCCAAATAGTGCTGAATGGTTGATCGCTTCTCCGCCTCGGGGTTGCGGGTCCAGACGCCATTTGGGCCGCGAAAATCGGGAATGCCCGAGTCGGTACTGATCCCGGCCCCCGTCAGTACCGCCACCGACGACGCGGCGCGAAGGACACGACGAGCAGTCTCGATCGCTTGCGGGTCACTCTCATCTGCGGCGTTGGGCATGGCTCAATTGTGGCCTACCCCAAGCACATTGCCGAGAGCCGAGGCAACAAAACCGGCTGGAGTAACCTCACAACCAATGCAGGACAGGGCCAACAATCGTGACCGGGTACTCGTCATCATTCCCGCGTTCAACGAACACGAGACCCTTCCCTCGACCCTCGCTGAATTGAAACGCACTGTTCCCGACTTCGACGTGGTCGTTATCGATGACGGGTCCAAAGACGACACCGCCGATCTCGCCGAAGCCAACAGCGTGATCTGCATTCGCCTTCCGTTCAACCTTGGCATCGGCGGCGCCCTGCGCACCGGTTTCCGATTTGCCGTTGAGCGAGGGTACGGGCGCGCCATCCAGTTCGACGCCGATGGCCAACATGACGCATCGCAAATCTCCGCAATTTTGGCGCCGCTCACTGAGGGTGCCGACATGGTGATCGGATCGCGATTTGCTGGGGTTGGCGACTATCACGTCGGTCGCAGCCGAGGCGCTGCGATGGGAATTCTGCGCTGGTCAATCGAACGTCTCGCCGGACAGAAGTTCACAGACACCTCATCAGGATTTCGATCTTTCGATGCCGACATGCTTGCCATGTTCGCCACCGACTATCCGATTGAATACATGGATTCTGCCGAAGCGCTCGTACTTGCGTGCCGAGCCGGTTTCGATGTCCGTGAAGTTCCCGTCACCATGCGCGAACGCGCCGGTGGCCAGGCATCAACTCGCAGTTTTCGACTCGTGTACCACTACCTGCGCGTTTTGGTGTCGCTGGCGAATACTCCTCGTCGCCCTCGCACTACAAAGGAGGCAACAACATGAGCCTTCGTGCACACGTCGCACTCGCCATCCTTGTGGCGCTCGCGATTGTCGGAATCATCGTTCTTGTGCGCCGCCGTCATTTGAAGGCGAAGTATTCACTCCTGTGGCTCAGCCTCGGTGCGGTCATGGTTGTCATCGCTGCCGTTCCTGGTCTCCTCGATTGGACGGCGGAACGGTTGGGGATTTGGTATCAGCCCACGCTGCTGATTCTCCTCGGGCTTGCCCTCTTACTTCTTATCGTCGTGCACTTCTCCTACGAACTCACTCGTTCCGAAAACCGCACTCGCGAACTTGCCGAGCAACTTGCCCTCTTGCGATTGCGTGTGACTGAACTCGAACAATCAGTCGACACATCGGACAATGGCAATGATTTGGGAAGCGACTCCACTTCCTCCTAAGTCGGCCAGGTACGACGCACGCACAAGAACGGTCCATTTGGCCCGTTGACCTTTCGGCACTCCGGGACGACAGTCACCGAAACATCACGAAAGGTCGTGATGTGTAGCGACATCCTTAGGAGGAGCCGTGACACTCACTAGCGATCCGACCCATCCAGCACCGACAATCGCAGTCGATGCATGGTCTGACCCCGTCGTCGACCAACTCGGCCACGATCCTCGCTCGGCCTATGTCGAAAAGTTTTGGCTCCCAATACTTGGGCCTTCCTCGGTATGGCTCCTGCGCCGACTCGCCGATGGTCTCGATCGTCACCCTGACGGCTTTGAACTCGACCTGATCGATACCGCTCAATCACTCGGCGTTGGCATGCGAGGCGGTCGCAATGCCCCGTTACTTCGAACCTTCGAGCGGTGCTGTCGCTTTGGCGCTGCACGCATGCATGGAATCTCTGCGATCTCCGTTCGCCGCCGGCTTGCCCCCCTTACTCGCGCACAAACCGAGCGGCTGCCGAACTCTTTACGCAATCAACACGACCAGTGGCTGAACCGGCCGAGCGTCTCGCCGTCATTCGAACAAATGCAAACACGAGCCCGTTCACTCGCCCTTTCAATGATTCAGCTTGGCGAGGACAATCAGAGCATTGAACGGCAACTCCATCGTTGGCGATTCCACCCAGCCATTGCCCATGACGCGATTCGGTGGGCACTTGCTCACCACCCGCATCGAGAGCCGACGAAAACAACTCCACCGAAACGCGAACTCGTTAACGGCGACGCGGCGTAAAGGTTCGGGCCAATTCAAGCAAGGTGCGAACGCCGTATCCCGTACCGCCTTTTGTTGTCTCAGCGTCGTCGGTATCGGACCACGCAGTACCAGCGATATCGATATGCGCCCACGGAATGTTCTCGCCCACGAATTCCTGCAAGAACAAGCCAGCCGTAATCGTGCCACCACCGCGAGACTTTGAAATGTTCCGCAGATCAGCAACATCAGAATCGATGAACGGTCGATAGTCGGCCGGTAGCGGAAGGGCCCACATCCGTTCACCTGCAGACTCTGCAGCAGATTCAACGTCGTCGAGCCATGCATCATTGTTCGACATCACCGCGGCAATGCGACCGCCCAGAGCGATTTCTACGGCGCCGGTAAGGGTTGCGAGATCGATGATCGCATCGGAGCCATCTTCGGTGGCAAGCGACAGCGCGTCGGCCAAGATGAGACGGCCTTCGGCGTCAGTGTTGAGCAC
>SYBH01000051.1 GCA_005787345.1 Actinomycetota bacterium | reverse complement strand
ATTACGAGTCAGATGCCCAGCACAACCGTCAACGTCCATGTTCCCGGCAACCACCTGATGACCGGTCTTCTCGGTCAGCGTGACGAGTTGCTTCTACTTATTGAAGATGCCTTTCCCGAGGCCGACGTTCACGTACGCGGCAACGAGATCACGGTCTCTGGCGACCAAGCCGGAACGGTTGGCAAGTTGTTTGAGGAACTGGTCGTTCTTCTCCAGCAGGGTCAGGTTCTTGAGCCCGTGTCGGTTCGCCGCAGTATTGAAATGGTGAAAGCCGACGAGCGTCCGAGCGAAGTGCTCAGCACCGATGTGTTGCGCAGTGCTCGTGGTCGCATGGTGCGTCCCAAGACCAGCGGACAGAAGCGCTACATCGATGCCATTCGCACGAACATCGTCACATTCGGCGTTGGTCCTGCTGGTACCGGCAAGAGCTGGCTTGCAGTTGCGATGGCAGTGCAAGCGCTTCAGGCCAAAGAAGTTGACCGCATCATCCTCACTCGTCCTGCCGTTGAAGCAGGAGAGCGGCTGGGTTTCTTGCCTGGCGACATGATGGCCAAGGTCGATCCGTATCTTCGCCCCTTGTACGACGCGCTCTACGACATGCTCGATGCAGAAGGTGCACAGCGCATGTTGGAACGAGGAACAGTGGAAGTTGCGCCGCTTGCATTCATGCGCGGCCGCACGCTGAACGGTTCATTCATCATTCTCGATGAAGCGCAGAACACGACTCCGGAACAGATGAAGATGTTCCTCACTCGTATTGGCTTTGGTTCGAAGGTTGTTGTTACCGGCGATACCACCCAGATCGATTTACAGGGTGGCCGAAGTGGTTTGCTCGAACTTGAACCAATCCTTTCCGGTATCGATGGACTCGAATGGGTCAAGCTCACCGCCGGTGATGTTGTTCGTCATCGTATTGTGCAGGACATCGTGAGCGCGTACGAGAACGCACCGAAGCCTTGAACGAGCCTCCTCGTCGTCGTCGTTTGAAGCGACGCGGTCCCGCCGATGGTGTGGTCACTGTTTTTGTTTCCGACGAGCAGGCGGCACTTCCGATCGTGGTTGAGAAGTGGCAGCAACTGGCATTGGCGGTGTTGGCCGATGAAGGCGTTGAAGGCGAAGCCGAGCTTTCCGTGATGTTTGTCGACGAGGAAACCATTGGTGACCTCAACAAACGTTTCATGGATGCCGACGGCCCGACAGACGTGCTTTCTTTTCCAATCGACGGCGATCCCAATGAGCCTGGCCGTTGGCCCGACGCGGGTGGGCCGGGACCCGATCGCATCGAGAATGATCCTGAAGATCTTCCGCTTCTGCTTGGCGACGTTGTGATTTGTCCCTTGGTTGCCGAACGCAATGCACCAACCCATGCCGGTTCGTTTGACGACGAGGTCGCGCTGTTAGTGGTGCACGGCATTTTGCACCTGCTGGGCATGGATCATGCCGAGGAAGCTGAACGTCTCGACATGCAATCGCGAGAACGAGAACTGTTAGCGGCACATTACGGTCCGCTTGCCGCCGATCCATGGGCATGAGCCAGGAGTAAAGCATGATGAACGTAGTTGCGGTGACATTCACAACGGCTGATGCATGGATGACGTTTGTGATCGTTGTTTTGCTTCTTGCTTCAGTTTTTTTGTCACTGGCCGAAACAGCGCTGACGCGAATATCGGTTTCAAAAGCACAGGCGATTTCCGAAAAGGGAGGCCTTGGGTCAAAGCGGATTTTGCGACTTGTTTCCCACCCAGAGGAATTTCTCAATGTTGTGCTCTTGGTGGTGCTTGTTTGTCAGTTGGTCCAAGCAACGTTGGTCGGTCTGGTAGCTGACAGTCTCTTTGGTGCTTGGGGACTCGTGCTCGCCACATTTGTGAATGTGGTTGTGGTGTTCGTTGTCGCTGAGGCCATTCCAAAAACTTGGGCGGTTCAGCACACCGAACGTGCGTCTCGTCTTGCCACGCCCATCGTTTGGTGGATGACCCGATTCTGGCCGTTCAAACTGATCGCAAAAGCTCTCATCGGCCTCACCAACGTAATCATTCCGGGAAAGGGCCTGAAACAAGGACCGTTCGTCTCGGAAGCGGAAATTCTTGCCTTGGCCGATCAAGCGGTGTCTGCCGACGTTCTTGAAGAAGAAGAACGCGAACTCATCGAACAGGTCATCGAATTCGGCGACACGATCTGTCGTGAGGTGATGGTGCCTCGACCAGACATGTTGGCGCTGTCTAATGCGTTGACCGTTGCTGAAGTACTTGAAGCGGCTCTTGCAGCCGGTCGAAGCCGAGTGCCGGTCTATGGCGAAGGTATCGATGACGTCACGGGAATTGCCTACGTCAAGGACTTGGTGCGAGCCTCACGTGCTGGTCGTGATGCGGTTGCAGTGTCCCGGTTTGCCCGTCGCGCGTATTTCGTTCCCGAGACCAAGCGGATTTCCGAATTGCTGGCGGAAATGAAAGTACGCAAAGCTCATATGGCCGTCGTGATTGATGAATACGGCGGCACCGCAGGACTAGTAACTCTTGAAGATCTCATTGAGGAACTGATCGGCGAGATTGTTGATGAGTTCGATCGCGAGGATGTGATGGTCGAACGTCTTCCGGGTGGTCATCTGCGAGTGCAGGCCCGCATGTCGATCGACGAAGTGAGTTCGCTTGTGGGTGCGGAATTCCCCGAAGGCGATTGGGACACAATTGGTGGTCTCATGTTTCACCTGCTCGGCCACGTACCCTCCGAAGGCGAAAGTACAACAGAAGGCGAGTTCCGTCTTCGAGCAGAACAGGTGAAGGGACGTCGTATCGGCATGGTGAGGATCGAGCGGTTGCCCGAGTGAAGTCCGGATTCGTCTCCATCGTCGGCCGGCCCAATGTGGGTAAGTCGACACTTCTGAACGCCATCCTCGGCCAGAAGGTGGCGATCACCTCAGACAAACCGCAGACCACTCGAACGCAGATCCGTGGCGTCTTGAATCGTCCCGATACGCAGATCGTTTTCGTCGATACCCCCGGTATCCACCGACCGCGCACATTGTTGGGTGAGCGACTCAATAAGTCTGCTTCGGAAATGACCAGCGGTGTCGATGTTGTGTGTCTCGTGGTTGATGCGACAGCGCCGATCGGTCCGGGCGATCGATTCGTTGCTGAGAAAGTTCCGTCGAACGCAATCGTTGTTGTGAATAAAACTGATATCGCATCTCCCGATGACGTCGTCGCGCAATTGGCACGGGCAGCGGACCAGATCGACGTCTCGGCCTACTTCCCAGTCTCTGCCGTTACTGGCGAAGGCGTCGACAGATTGCTGACCGAAATTGTGTCGCGCCTTCCTGAGGGTCCTCTTTGGTATCCCGATGACATGGTTACCGATGTGCCCGAAGCGTTCTGGGTGGCCGAATTAGTTCGCGAGCAGTTGCTTGCCGTAACCAACGATGAACTTCCCCACTCAATTGCGACTCGCGTTGTTGAATGGGAATGGCCCCGCATTCGTTGCGAGATCCTCGTTGAGCGCGAATCGCAAAAGGGCATTGTGATTGGCCACAAAGGTTCGGTGCTCAAGAAGGTCGGCATAGCGGTTCGTGAGCAACTTCCCGAAGGCGCTTATCTCGAACTGTTCGTGAAGGTCGATAAGGACTGGCAGCGTAAAGCTGGCGCCCTTGACCGTTTGGGGTTCTGAGGCGCGTTAACTCTCTTTGGTGAGAGCCTTCAGGAACTCTTCGACCTCAACCCGGTCTTTGGTGCGCTTCATTGGTGGAAGCGAGTTCACGAAATCCCATCGGTAACTGGCTTTCGCCATGCGGGGATCAAAGACCGCAACGACACCTTTATCGCTCGTGCTGCGAATCAAGCGCCCGGCGCCCTGAGCGAGAAGTGTTGTTGCGCGGGGAATGTCAACAACTTTGAATGCGTCGGCCCGTGCGCGCTCGCGACGGGCCTGAAGAAGTGGATCATCGGGGCGTGGGAAGGGGAGTCGATCAATCGTGACGAGGCTGAGAGTTGCTCCTGGAACATCGACGCCTTGCCAAAAGCCCATGGTTGCGAACAGGCACGATGCTGGGTCCTCGGTGAATCGCTCGATGAGAGCGGGCTTTGGGTAATCGTCCTGGCCCAGGATCGGGACGTCGACGCGATCGCGCAAGGCTTCTACTGCGAGGTTGAGTGCTCGGTAACTCGTGAACAGCGCCATTGTTCGACCGCCTGCTGCGGTGATGAGCACTTCAAGTTCATCGTGCATCACCTCGTCGAAGGTGGCGCTTCGCGGATCAGGCATATGCGCTGCGCAATAGAGAAGTGCCTGTTCGGGGTAGTCGAAAGGGCTTTCAACATCGACACGCTCAAATCGCGTCTCGGGAATGCCGAGTTGAACGGGGAGTGCAAGCGGAAGTGTTGCGCTAGTGAGCACGGCCGTGGTTTGCGTCCACAGCGTTTCGTCGAGCAGTTCGCCAACGTCGATGGGTGCGATGCGGAGTACAGGGAATTCTTCGCTGCCCTCGATCCAAGCGACTTCGCTGACGCGGATTTCTTGGCATGAGTTGATGTCATCGATCAGTGAAGTGGCTGCCTGCATGGCCCGCTGTTTACGAGCAGTGACATCGCCTTTGCTTTCGTCGGGAATAGCCCGAAGCGCGGTCATGGCTTTGTCGATGCGTGCTCGCGCAAGGGTGAGGATTCTCGCCGGCTCGCCGTCAAGTTGTCCGCGAATGCGGCGGCCTCGTTCTTCGGTGAGCGAGTCGCGCCACAGTGACCCAAGTTCGTCAACATCGCGCACGATGTCGGGGTCGGCGATGATCGCAGCGACGTTGCGGGCGAGCGCAGTAAATCGCCCGGCCGTAATTTCCACGCCTGAAGTCGCCGCGACGATGTCTTCTAGCTGGTGTGCTTCGTCAATGATGACGACTTCGTGTTCGGGGAGAACGGCGCCATGGGTTGCGAGATGTAATCCGTACAAGTGGAGGTTGACGACCACAACGTCGGCCTCAGAAGCGGCGCGGCGAGCACGTTCGGTGAAGCAGTCGTCGCCTTTCGGACACTTCGACGCCCCGGGACATTCACGCGGTCCAACGCTTACCGCAGCCCAAGCTCGTGGCGAAGGTTCGATAGTGAGTTCTGAGCGGTCGCCAGTTGATGTGATGGTCGACCAGCGAGCGAGCGCCGCGATTTCCTCAGAGGGCGGTTTTGGTCCGCCGATTTCGAGCGCGAGCTGTTCGGTCCCATCGGCTTCAAGTTCTCGCACTCGCTGCAAGCAGATGTAGTTAGAGCGTCCCTTTAGGACGGCGAAGCTAAATGGGTGATCAAGGTGTTCGGCAAGGAAGGGCAGATCTTTGGTCGCGAGCTGGTCTTGCAGGGTCTTGGTTGCAGTTGCGACGACGACACGGCGACCCGAGATGATGCAGGGTACGAGATAGGCGAAGGTCTTCCCCGTGCCGGTTCCGGCTTCGACCACAAGATGATCGCCTTCGACGATTGATCGGGCGACAGCCTCGGCCATTTCGATCTGCCCGGCTCGTTGCTCGCCAGTGGGCAGTTGGGCCGTGATCTGTTCAAGGGCCTGGCGGGTGTTATCGACAAGTCGGTCGGCGGCACCCATGAGACGACGATGGTACCGGCGGCGTCGCAGGTCGGCGGTAACGTCGAAGAGGTGGACATCCCCGGTATCGACCCATCACACATCCCCGTGCACATCGCGGCGGTAATGGATGGCAACGGGCGCTGGGCAACGAGCCGAGGGCTGAAGCGCACCGACGGCCACGCCGCTGGCGAAGAAGCGCTATTCGACACTGTCGAGGGTGCACTCGAACTCGGCGTGAAGTGGCTCACCGTCTATGCGTTCTCTACTGAAAACTGGCGTCGGCCGGCCGATGAGGTTCGATTTCTGATGGGCTTCAACGAATCTCTCCTCGTGCGTCGTCGCGACGAACTCAACGACAGGGGCGTGCGTATGCGCTTTATTGGTCGTCGGGATTGGCGGGTGCCAAAGCGTCTGATTCGTCGCATGGATGAATCGATTGAACTCACAAAGAAGAACCGCAGGCTCACTTTCACCGTTGCGTTCAACTATGGCGGCCGGGCCGAAATCGTCGACGCCGTCAAGATGTTGGTGGCCGAAGGGGTACCCGCCGACAAGATTGACGAAAAGGCAATCGCCAAGCGCCTCTACGACCCCGAGATGCCCGATCCCGATCTGGTTGTGCGCACCTCGGGTGAGTTCCGCACCTCAAACTTCCTTATGTGGGAAGCGGCCTATAGCGAACTGGTTTTTACCGACACACTGTGGCCCGACTTCCGCCGCGAGAATCTCTTCGAGGCCGTTCGCGAATACCAAGCGCGCGACCGTCGATTCGGTGGCCTGAGCCCGGAAGCCTGATCGGTCCGCCACATGGGGAAGGGCACGATCCATCGCGACGAGGGGATCGTGCTGCGCACCTACAAACTGGGTGAAGCCGATCGCATCGTCGTCTTTCTGACCAAAGCGCGCGGCAAAGTGCGCGCGGTAGCAAAAGGTGTGCGTAAAACGAAATCAAAGTTCGGGTCCAGACTCGAACCGATGAGCCATTGCGTGCTGCAGTTTTACGAAGGACGAGAACTCGATATCGTCACCCAAGCCGAAAGTATCGATAACTTTCGAGCGGTGCGTGAAGACCTTGATCGCATCGGTCGGGGCGTCTCAATGTTGGAAGTCGCCGACCAACTCGCACAAGAGGGCGAGGTCAACCCGCAGCTCTACCGAATGCTGCTCGGTGCATTGCGAACGCTCGAGACATCGGCCTCGCCATTAGTGACCCCGGCGTTCTATTGGAAGGTGTTGGCACTCGAGGGCTATCGCCCCGAAGTTGAGACCTGTGTGCAGTGCGGAGCTGACGACACCCCGTTGGTCGCGTTCGACGTCGAGAGCGGGGGATTGCTTTGTCGCACGTGCCGGCGGGGGACTCCCGTATCGGCCGATGCGGTCATGATGATGCGCCAGATCCTTGGCGGGGAACTCAACGATGCGCTGGTCGCTGGGGAATCGCCTGACGCTGCCGCGGTGGTTCACGAGGTCGATCAACTGGCAACCCGTGCGGTGGAACACCACCTTGAGCGCCGCCTCCGATCGGTGAACGTGCTCGATCGCTAATGGCAGATGGGTGGGTGAGGCGCATCTCGCTACCCGCCCCTGATACCTTCGCCCCTTCGAAGGCCGCATCACTCGGGGGACGAAATGACCAGCACGACCACCGCACAATCCAGAACAAACGGAGCGAGTCCACGACCGCTCGAAGGGCTCCGCGTTGTCGACCTCACCGTCATTAACGGCGAGTTGTGTCCGAGACTGCTTTGCGATCTCGGCGCCGAGGTCATCAAGGTCGAACCACCCGAGGGTTCCGCAGCTCGTTCATGGGCTCCAGTCCGTAAGGGTGTCTCGCTGTCATTTGCGGTGAACAATGCCGGCAAGCTCGGTGTTGCCCTCGATCTCACCACTGCCGACGACCTTGCCAAGCTCCATGATCTGCTCGACTATGCCGATGTCGTGGTTACCTCCAGCCCTGAGGTTGCACCTGGCCTATCGGTTCAGATGGTGGCCGAGAACCATCCGCATCTTGTTGTTGCTGCGCTTACGCCCTATGGCCTGACGGGTCCGTGGTCTGGTCGAGTTGTCACCGACGGGGTTCTGTCCGCAACTGGTGGAATGACCTTTAAAGCGGGAACGCTCGATCGTGAACCACTACCTGCTCCGAGTCAGTTCAGTAATGACGTTGCTGCCTCGGTAGCAACCTGGGCTGTGATGTGTGCTCTGTGGCAGCGCGAGCAGACCGGCGCGGGTCAGTTGCTCGATGTTTCGCTGAACGAGTCTCTCTTGCAATGTGCTGATTGGTCGCTTCCGAACTACACGGCTCGAGTGCTCGCAGGCAATGACTTTCCAGAATTCCGAGCCGGTTCCGGCCCGGTGTACCCGATCTTCAAATGTCGCGACGGCTATGTCCGCCTCATTGTGCTCAGTCCGCCGCAATGGCGCGAGATGCGCGCGTGGTTGGGAGAGCCCGAGTATTTGCAGGACGAGGAATACGAATCCTTCCCCGGTCGATTCGCCATTGCCGACGCGATTCTCAATCCTTTGTACGAAGAACTCTTTGCCGAACTTTCGGTCGAGGAGGTTTCAGCAAAAGCGCAAGAACGCGGCATCGTTTGCACACCTGTTTACGACGCTCCTCGTGCGCTCTCGAACGAACACTTCACTTCTCGCGGAACCTTCCAGTCGATGGAAGTTGCTCCCGGCGTAACTGCTCAGTTGCCTTCGGGATATTTTGAATTCAACGGAAATCGTGTTGGTCCGAAATCTCCTGCGCCATCAGTCGGTCAGCACAATGATCAGGTCTTTGCATCGCTCGGCGAAAAGCGAACGGCATCGACACGACCAGCTCCGTCACTACCCCTTTCTGGTCTTCGAGTCATGGACTTCGGCCAAGGAGCGGTAGGCGTCGAAGCCGGTCGGCTCTTCGGTGCCTATGGCGCAGATGTCATCAAGATCGAAACTCGTTCGCACTACGACTTCATTCGTGTCGTGACCGG
The DNA here is from genome assembly GCA_005787345.1 of Actinomycetota bacterium. Classification (GTDB taxonomy): domain Bacteria; phylum Actinomycetota; class Acidimicrobiia; order Acidimicrobiales; family Acidimicrobilacustridaceae; genus Acidimicrobilacustris. The sequence continues at coordinate 5,955 of SYBH01000051.1, read as the reverse complement.
AACCGAGATGGGACCTTCATTCGCATCGTCAAGCCGTTCAAAGCGAGCGTTCGGCGTGAATGCAAAGTTCCCTGAAGGTCGCCAGCTCCTCCTCGACCTCGTGAAGGAGTCCGACGTCGTAATCGAGAACGTCACGACCGGAGCGATGGACGCACTCGGAATCGGATACTCCGACCTGTCCGCAGCCAACCCCGGTGTTGCGATGGTGGCAAGCCAACTCATGGGTTCTCGCGGCGTGTGGGCACATTGGCGTGGCTACGGTCCGAGCACACAAGCACCAGGTGGACTTTCGTTCTTGTGGTCTTATGAAAACGAAGACGAGCCCGCCGGTACCGCATCAATTTTCCCCGATCACTTCGTCGGCCGCCTTTCGGCATGTGGCGCGTTGGCCACGCTGATCGGACGCTCGCGTGGAACCGTCGCTGGCGGCCTCATTGAGATCGCTCAGTGTGAAGCGGTAGTTGGCTCGATTGCCGATCTGTTGGCGGCGGAATCGATTGAGCCGGGTTCGGTTCGCCCCAAGGGCGTGCATACCGAGCAGGCCGCACCCGGGGCGATGTATCGCTGTGCACCCGAGATCGACGCAACCGGTAACGAAAACGGTGAAATGTGGGTTGCCATCAACTGTCGTGACGATGCGGACTGGACAGCGCTCTGTGGCGTCATTGGTAAACCTGAACTCGCGACAGACGCGCGTTACGCGACGTTTGCGAATCGTGCTTCAGCTGCCGCCGAACTCGACGCTCTTCTCGGTGAATGGACGATCTCGCGCAATCGATTCGACGTCACTGATGCATGTCAAGAGGTCGGAGTTCCCGCTGGTCCAATGCTCACCTCTCCCGACCTTCTCGTGAACGATCACATCAAAGAGCGCGGATTCCTGGTCGAAATCGACCAACCGGGTGTCGGAACATTCATCTTCGAAGGAAAAGGCTTCCTCGCTAGCGGAATGACCGAACCGGCGGAAACGCCTGCCCCATGGCTCGGCGAACACAGCGTCGAGATCTGTCGTGACCTCCTCGGACGCGACGATGCAACCATCGAAGACTTGATCGCACGCGGCATCGTTGAAGTGACACCTCCTGCTGGCAAGTAACCTCAGCAGTTATGCCAGTTGAGTCATCGGTACCCAATGACGTCTCCTTGATGGAGAAGGTCGTCAATCTGTCCAAGCGTCGCGGCTTTGTGTTCCCCTCAGCCGAGATCTACGGCGGGTTTCGCTCCACCTATGACTACGGCCCCATCGGGGTGCAGTTACTTCGCAATGTGAAGGACGCCTGGTGGCATTCGATGGTGCAAATGCGCGACGACGTCGTTGGCCTCGACGCATCGATTCTTTCGCCACCTGCCATTTGGGAAGCCTCCGGCCATCTCAAGAACTTCACCGATCCGCTCGTTGATTGTCGCAAATGTCATGAGCGTTTTCGTGAGGATCAACTCGAAGATCCCACGACCTGTCCATCTTGCGGCGAGAAGGACTCCTTCACCGAGGCGCGCAATTTCAACTTGATGTTCAAGACGCACGCTGGTCCCGTCGAATCCGACGCGGCAGTGGCGTACCTGCGTCCTGAAACTGCACAGGGAATGTTCATCAATTTCGCCAACGTGCTGCAGACCAGTCGCAAGAAACCGCCGTTTGGTATTGCGCAGATCGGCAAGTCGTTTCGAAATGAAATCACACCCGGAAACTTTGTCTTCCGCACCCGTGAGTTCGAACAAATGGAACTCGAGTTCTTCGTTCCGCCCGAAGATGCGCAGAAGTGGTACGAGTACTGGTGCGCCGAGCGTTATCGCTGGTACATCGACCTCGGAATCCCCGAGAGCCGCCTTCGTATGCGTCCTCACGATGCCGACGAACTCAGTCACTATTCATCGGGTACCTCTGATGTTGAGTTCCTTTTCCCTTGGGGTTGGGGCGAGCTTGAGGGTGTCGCCAATCGTGGCGATTACGACCTCACCCAGCACGCCACGCATTCAGGCGAGAAGCTTGAGTACTTCGATCAGGGCGCGAATATCCGCTATCGCCCCCATGTCATCGAACCTGCGGCCGGTGCCACTCGGACGATGATGGCGTTCTTGCTCGCCTCCTACGACGAAGAAGATGTTCGCGGCGAAGTTCGCACGGTGCTGCGTCTGCATCCTCGTCTCGCTCCTTACAAGGTGGCGGTCCTTCCGCTTTCGAAGAAGGACGACCTAACGCCAGTGGCCCGTGAGGTGCTGGGAATGCTTCAGCCCCTCATGATGTGCGATTACGACGAAACCCAGGCCATTGGTCGGCGCTATCGTCGTCAGGACGAACTCGGCACCCCGTTTTGCGTCACGGTCGATTTCGACACCCTCGAGGACCAAGCGGTCACCGTTCGTGAACGAGATTCCATGGAACAAGAGCGCATCGCCATCACCGATCTTCCCGGGTATCTCTTGCCCCGGTTGGTCTGACCGTTCTCGCTGCTACCGTCCGGCCCGGAGGCATACGTGGGCATTCAGGACGATGACATCGCAGCGGTACGGAATGCCACTGACATTGTCGCGGTCATTTCTGAGCATGTTCAGCTGAAGCGAGTCGGTCGGCGCTGGCAGGGCCTGTGCCCATTTCACCAAGAGAAGTCCGGTTCGTTCTCGGTCAATGCCGAGGAGAAGCTCTATTACTGCTTTGGGTGTGGCGCCAAGGGCGATGTCATTACTTTTGTGCGCGAGGTTGAGCATCTCGATTTTGTCGGAGCGGTTGAAAAGCTCGCTGTGAAATCTGGCGTCACGCTTCGCTATACCGACGAAGGGCAGAACGAAGGGCGCAAGCGTCGTACCAAGTTGCTCGATGCCATTTCGAAAGCGAGCGACTGGTATCACGATCGGCTGCTTTCGTCACCCGACGCAGCAGCGGCGCGCGGCTATCTACGTTCTCGTGGCCTTGATGGCGACGATGTTCGAAACTTCGGCATCGGATGGGCGCCCGAGGGTTGGGACGAACTTGCCCGTGCAATCAAAGTTCCCGACGATGTTTTCGTTGAAGCCGGTTTGGGTTTCATCAACAGTCGGAATCGTCCGACCGACGCGTTTCGCGGGCGCATTATGTTCCCTATTCACGATGTTGCCGGAGCAAACGTCGGATTCGGTGGGCGCATCATGCCTGGTGTCGACGGAGCGAAATACAAGAACTCTGTCGATAGTCCTATCTACAGCAAGTCAAAGTTGCTCTACGGCCTCCACATGGCGAAAGCCGACATTGTCAAGGCCGATGAAGCGATTATCTGCGAGGGCTACACCGATGTCATCGGTTTCTTTAAGGCGGGCATGCCCCGAGCCGTTGCAACCTGTGGAACTGCACTTACCGAAGACCACGTGAAGTTGCTACGCAGTTTTGCGCAGCGCGTCGTTCTTGCATTTGATGCTGATGCTGCCGGTCAGAATGCCGCAGCGCGCGTCTACACCTGGGAAAAAAAGTATGACCTCGATGTTGCTGTTGCGGTATTCCCGGGTGGTGCCGATCCTGCTGATCTCGCGCAGTCCGATCCCGAGGCGTTGGCCACTGCAATCGCAGAGGCAAAACCGTTCTTGAAATTCCGACTCGACCGAGTTCTTGATTCGTCACCGCTCGATACTCCTGAACATCGCGCCCGTGCCGCCGACGCCGCTATGGCGGTTGTTCTCGAACACCCCAGCGACATTGTTCGTGATCAGTACCTGCTCGAGGTCGCCGCTCGCCTGCGTCTCGACCCCGACCAACTAAGGAATCGTCGACCAACTCCTGGCGGTGGGGGATCAGGGCCTGGTTCTCGAGAGAACACTTCGGCGACCCGTCCCCAGCGCCTGTCACAACCACTTGTGCATCGCGACACTGCCGCTACCGAAGCGCTTCGCCACCTCATTTGGGATCCCGAGACCATTACGCCCCTTCTCGACGAGGTTCTCTTTCCCGATCCGCTTGCGGCGAACGCTTACCGGGCATTGCTTGCAACTGCTTCTGTCGCCGACGCCATCGAGATGGCCGCTGCCGATGATCCTGTTGCAGGCGATCTCCTGCAACGTCTTGCTGTCGAAGAACCCGAGTCGACCGTGCAGAGCGTGATGATCCGGCTCGTTGACGACGCTGCCAATGCATCCATGGCTGCGCTTCAGGCCGAGGCCCGAGTCGCGGCCGATCCCTTTGCCGTAGGCGAGGCCATTCGTTGGCTCAACCTCCGAATCATGGATCTACGTGAGCAAGAAGGTTCGCTCAACGAAGATATGGAAGCGATGTACGACTTGCTGGCTTGGCTCACCGAATCTGAGAACGATTCAGTTGCCCACGATGAGGTTCGTCATGTCTGACTCGACTGACATATCGGTTTCATCATCCGAATCATCGTTTGGTGGCAGTCCCAACGACGAGGCTGCGTTCAAGAAGCTGGTTAAGCGTGGTTTGGCCCAACCCGACCTTGTTGTCTCCGGCGATGAAGCCATCCAAGCACTTGTCGATGTCGATCCAACTCCGGAAGCAATTGAACAACTTCGGCTGCGTCTTGCTGAACATGGCATCACGCTCGACGATGCGGTTCCTGTCCCCGAAGAGATCGACGCGCTCGACGATGCCGATAGTGGTGGCGATATCGAAGAAGTCGTCATCATTGCTCACGACCCACTGCTTGACGATCTTGAAGACGACGACCTCGTTGAGCGTCGGATGCGGGCCCGATTCCGACCATCAACCAAAGCCACGATGCGGCTGAATTCTCAATCGGGCGGCACTTCTGATCCTGTCCGGATGTACATGCGCGAGATCGGGCGCGTTTCGTTACTGACGGGCCCTGAAGAAGTTGTGCTGGCTAAGCAGATCGAACGAGGAACAGCGGCGTCGGAGCGGCTGGCCGACCTTGCTGCCGAAGGTTCGCTCGACGCCCTCGAACCGGCGGAACGTACGCAACTAAAGCGACTTGCCCGCAAAGGTGAGGACGCAAAAGCAGAACTCACCCAGGCCAATCTGCGGCTCGTCGTCTCGATCGCTAAGCGCTACGCGGGGGGCGGAGCAATGCAGCTTCTTGATCTCATTCAAGAAGGAAATCTTGGGCTTATGCGCGCAGTCGAGAAGTTTGACTGGACGAAGGGTTTCAAGTTTTCGACCTATTCCACATGGTGGATTCGCCAAGCCATCACCCGAGCAATTGCTGACCAAGCCCGAACGATTCGCATTCCTGTCCACATGATGGAAGCGATCAACAAACAGATTCGAATCTCGCGCGAAATGACTCAGCAGTTCGAGCGGGAACCAACCGACGAGGAACTTGCTGCCCGGCTGGAGTATCCGGTCGAGAAAGTACGTGAGTTGAAGCGCTTTGCGATCGATCCACTGTCGCTCGATTCGCCGCTGCGGGAAGGCGAGGATTCAAGCCTCTCCGACATCATTGAGGACCACCGCCTTGAGACTCCCGCCGACGCTGCGACTCGGCACATGCTCAACGAAGCGATCGAAGAAGCACTCGACGAACTCAACGATCGTGAACGCGAACTTCTCCGGATGCGTTTTGGCCTCGACGATGGTCAACCCCGGACCCTCGAGGAAGTCGGACGCGAATTCGGCGTCACCCGCGAGCGAATTCGCCAGATCGAGACGAAAACGTTGGCGAAGCTTCGTAATCCTCAGCACAGTCAGCGTTTGCGTGATTACTTCGAGGTCGATTGATGAAGCAACTTCTTGTGGTGGGGTTGGTCGCGGCCGTGGCTTCGGCAGTGGTACTCGTCGTTGCGGCTCGCCGGCGCCAGCCTGAACCGTCTTGGGAACCGGGCCTGGAGTTCAACCCTGATTTCGATCTGAGCGCCGAGGAGATCATGGCTGACATCAGGGGAGAGTCGCCCACCGCCTAATTGGCTCGACCTGGGGAGCGCCGCGTCGACTGGCGGTGCTCTGGACGAGGGGTCTCGGGGCCGCTGCTATCCTCACCTTTCCTTTCCGGGGTAGCTCAGCTGGCAGAGCATCTGACT
>SYBH01000010.1 GCA_005787345.1 Actinomycetota bacterium | reverse complement strand
AGAACGAAGGCGATCTCATCATGGCGGCCGAATCAGCGACGGCGGAGAAGATCGCGTTTTTCGTTCGCCACACTTCGGGCGTGATTTGTACGCCTCTTACCGGCGAACGGCTTGACGAACTCGAAGTTCCCCTCATGGTGCGTGACAACACCGAAGCACAGCGCACCGCATTCACCTATTCCGTCGACTACCGCCACGACACCTCAACCGGCATTTCGGCCGCTGACCGTGCCGCGACGATTCAGGCACTTATCGATCCCGCAACGCGCCCCGGAGATCTGGCCCGTCCCGGCCACATCTTTCCTCTTCGCTATGCCGAAGGGGGCGTACTGAAGCGTGCTGGTCATACCGAAGCGGCTGTAGACCTCGCTCGCATGGCGGGGATGTTCCCGTCTGGGGTCCTGTGCGAAATCGTCAATGACGATGGCACGATGGCACGTGTTCCTGATCTCGTTGAGTTCTGCAAAGAACACGGACTCTTGCTGATCTCAATCGCGGAACTCATTCGCTATCGGCGTCAGACAGAAAAGTTGGTCAAGCGAATCTCCGAGGCTCGTATTCCGACCCAGTGGGGCGATTTCACCTGTTATGTCTACGAGAATGTTCTCGACGGGCAGCAGCACATTGCATTGGTGAAGGGTGCCGTTCAAGGCCAGGACAACGTTCTTGTCCGGGTGCATTCCGAATGCCTCACCGGCGATGTGTTCAGTTCGTTGCGCTGCGACTGCGGCATCCAACTCGATAAGGCGATGGAACTCATTGACGGCGAGGGGCTCGGAGTTGTTGTGTACCTGCGTGGCCATGAAGGTCGGGGCGTCGGCATCGGTCACAAGATCCGGGCCTACTCCTTGCAAGACGCAGGGCAGGACACAGTCGAAGCAAACGTAAGCCTTGGACTCCCCATCGATTCACGCGAGTACGGAATCGGCGCACAGATCCTTGTGGATCTCGGCATCACGACGATGCGAGCGCTCACTAATAATCCCTCGAAGTACGGCGGTCTTGACGGTTTTGGCCTCGACATCGTCGAACGTGTTCCGCTCGAGACAATCCCGAATCCTGAGAACATCGGCTACCTCCGCACAAAGCGCGAGAAGATGGGCCACATGCTTGAGGGGCTCGACTGATGTCATCAAACTTCCGAGCAGCGAACTCGTTTTCGGGCAACGTTGATGGATCGGGCATTCGCGTCGGCCTCGTCTGCGGGCGCTGGAACGATCACATTACGAACCGACTCATCGAAGGTGCTGAGAACGCCCTTGCTATTCACGGTGTTTCTGAAGCCGACGTACTTCAGGTGTGGGTGCCAGGAGCCTACGAAGCGCCGATGGCAGCGAAAGGCCTTATCGACAGCGGCAAGGTCGACTTGGTGGTGTGTCTAGGTGCGGTCATTCGCGGTGAAACCTCGCACTATGACTTTGTCGCGGGTGAATGCGCACGCGGAATCATGGATGTGCAACTTGCAACCGGGGTTCCGGTCATCTTTGGCGTCCTCACGACCGAAAACCTCGAACAAGCACTTGCTCGTTCTTCCGACGAGGACAATAAGGGCGAGGAATGCGTCCGCACCGGTTTGGAAATGGTCAACCTTCTGCGAACAATCGCAACGTAAGTCGCTTTTAACCGATTGCTGCGCCAAAAAGTTTGCCGATGGCCATTGTTGCGGCCATGGCAACGACGCCGCCGCCGACCACGCGAAGCATGGGGCGTAATGGAGCTGCGCCGCCGGCTCGGGCTCCGGCATAGCCGAGTGCGATGAGTGCAAGCACCGAGACGAATAGCGTTGTAAGGATTCGAGCACCATTTGGTGCAAACGTCGCGGCAAGAAGTGGCAGTACTGCTCCTATTGCAAAAGATGCCATCGAGGACCAAGCAGCTTGAACGGGTCGGGCGCGTGTGGATTCGGTGAAGCCAAGTTCCTCAGCGAGGTGAGTCTCAAGAGCGTTGTGGGCCGTGAGCTCGACTGCGACCTGTCGGGCAAGGTCGTGTTTCAGGCCCTTCTCCTGGTAGATGGCAGTGAGCTCAGCGAGCTCGCGCTCTGGGGTGTTTTCTAATTCCCACACCTCTTTGGCGATATCTGCTTCTTCTGTGTCGCGCTGCGAACTGACCGAGACGAATTCGCCGAGGCCCATGGAAAGAGCTCCCGCTGTGAGTCCTGCAACGCCGGCGGTGAGAATGACAGTTCGGGTTGAATCAGCGGCAGCGACTCCAAGAATCAGTGCAGCGGTGGAGATAATGCCATCGTTGGCCCCAAGCATTGACGCCCGGATCCAGCCTGTTCGGTGGGTGTAGTGACGCTCGTTGTGCCTTGCCATAAGGCAAGCCTACGGCGTGTAACGCCGTTTACGAACGGAAATGGGTTTCGATCTTGCCCGAGGTGGACGGTAGGTTGGGCTGATGCTCAAGCTTGTTCTGCCCAAGGGATCGCTGGAAAAAGCGACACTCGAACTTTTTGAAGCCGCTGACCTCAAGGTGTCGCGCGATTCCTCCGTTCAGTACAGAGCCACGATCGATGACCCACGAGTCATCGATGTTCGCATCCTTCGGCCGCAGGAAATCCCGGTCTACGTCGCTGAAGGTCTGTTCGATCTCGGAATTACCGGCCGCGACTGGATTGAAGAGACGAATTCAACCGTCGAGTCATTAGGTGAGTTGAAATACTCAAAGGTCACCAGCAATCCGGTTCGCATCATCGTTGCGGTGCCTGAGGATTCCCCCTACGAAAGTGTTGCCCAACTTCCCCAGGGCGTTCGGGTATCGAGCGAATATCCCGAACTCACTCGACGATATTTCGCCGACAAGGGCATCAATGCCGACATCAAACTTTCCTACGGCGCCACTGAAGCAAAAGTGCCTGACATTGTCGATTGCATCGTCGACATCACTGAAACAGGAAGCGCGCTTCGCGCTGCGGGACTCAAGATTATCGACACGATTCTGGTGTCCTATACCGAGATGATCGCCAATCCGCAGTCCTATGCCGATCCGGCGAAAGCACATGCAATGGGTCAATTGCGAACTTTGCTCGAGGGTGTTCTCGATGCACGAGGCAAAGTGTTGGTGAAGTTGAATATCCCCACTGACCGTCTTCATGCAGTCATTGCCGTTCTACCGTCAATGAAGTCGCCGACGGTGAATGAACTGTTTGGTGGAGCGGGCTACGCCGTCGAATCAGTTGTCGAAAAGAGTGGCATCAACGTGCTTATCCCGGCGCTTTCTGATGCTGGTGCGACCGACATTCTCGAACTTCCCATTTCTAAGATCGTTCCGTAACCGTGCCGTTGTTTCCACAGACCGTGCCGTTGAGTGATGGCAGGGGAGTGATCGCTTCATTCGACGATGAGCGAGGGATCGGTGTTGTTCGTCGAGATGATGGAACAAAGTATCCGTTCCATTGCACGGCAATTGCTGACGGAACCCGATCAATCACTGTCGGTGCAAAAGTTTCCTTCTCGGTCGCTCCGGGCCGGATGGGTAGATGGGAAGCAGTCGCTCTTTCCGCCGTTGCCCGGTAAGTCCAAGGGGATTCAAGACTCGGAAGCGTTGACCCGCTGCACATAAACGGTCTGCAACACGGTGAGGGCCTGGCGAAGTTCAGCGCCGCTCTCTGGAAGTCGGTCTTCGGTGGCATCGAGCATCGACGTCATCGCGTCGATCGCAAGTCGAACTTCGTCGTATTTGGGTTCGGGCTGGTCGAGGTGCACGGCGGCGAGTTCATAGAGGCCCATGAGGTGATTGGCCACGAAAGCCGAAGCCGGATGGGAGAGCAACTGACGCTGCACCTCGGCCATTCGGGCGATCATTTCTTCGGCCTGAGCCCGTTCCTCAGGGGAAAGGTCCTCAAGATTGGGGCCTCCGAGCATTTCGGATGCGCTGGTGGCCGGGCGTTCTTCGGCTCCGGAACGGTCGACGGGAACCTCACCATCTGGTGTCCACAGGCTCATTTGGGGGCTCTCTTTCGTGCCATTCGGACCCCTGGGCCAGAGCCCTCTTTGGCTCGTATTGCGCTGGGGTGGGTTGGACCCGGTATCGTAGGCGCCTCACAACTGAACGGAAGCGGGGCCTCGGCTCCCACCCGGCCACACCGGAGCAGCATCATCGTTCCGAATCGTGCGCCCGGGTCGCAACACTCTCCTTTCTGGCAGCCTCCTTTGTGCGCTCGCACCTTGGTTCTGTCAGGTCACTCCGACGCATCTCGGAGTTTCGGTGGGTGTCGGCTCTCGTCCGACGCCTGCCGTTTTTCATTTTCGGGCCTGTCCTGATTGCGAACAACACAAGGCGTCACGTCCCAATCACCATGCGCAGGGAGGACCTGGCACGAATGAGGAGTGACCGGCCATAGCTACGGCCGCCAATACCGAGCCCCGGATCAACGATCGCATTCGCGCACGCGAAGTGCGGCTCGTTGGACCCGATGGCGCCCAGATCGGAATTACGCCGCTACCCGAAGCACTTCGGATGGCTCTAGAGCTTGAACTCGATCTCGTTGAGGTGGCCGATAAGGCCAACCCACCTGTCTGCCGAATCATGGATTACGGCAAGTACAAGTACGAGGCCGCGCAGAAGGCGAAAGAGTCACGCAAGAAGAGCACCAACGTCGTGGTTAAGGAAATGAAGTACCGGCCGAAGATCGGCATGGGTGACTTCGAGACTAAGACCAAGAAGGTGGAGCAATTCCTGAACGAAGGGCACAAGGTCAAAGTCACGATCATGTTCCGAGGCCGCGAGATGCAGCATCCGGAACTCGGTCGCAAGATTCTTGACCAGGTCGCTGAAGCGGTCACCGAAGTCGCCAAGATAGAGATTTACCCACGACTCGACGGCCGCAACATGACCATGGTCCTCGGACCCGACAAGAAGGCACAGGCCGCCGCCGAAAAGCGACGCCACACTGACGACTCGGCAACCCCGGCCACTCCCACTCCCACCGAACCAGTTGCAACCGAATCGGTCTCGGCCGAACCAGTTGCATCCGAACCAGCAGCAACCCCAATCGAGGCGACCGAACCAGTCGCCATCGACGAGGCCTGATACCAACCCGCCCTGAGCGGATCACAGCAGGAGGCAGTTATGCCGAAGATGAAGACCCACAGCGGTGCCAAGAAGCGTTTCAAGATCACTGGCTCCGGAAAGATCACCCGCCGCAAGGCTGGTCTGAACCACATCCTTGAAAAGAAGTCACCGAAGACGAAGCGTCACCTCGAGGGCGACCATGTGCTTGCTCCCGGCGATGCCGCTCGTGTCCGACGCCAGCTCGGCATCTGACTCCACCCGATTTCCGATCACTTACTGAATCTCTCACGAATAGGAGACACCGATGGCAAGAGTCAAGCGCGCTGTCGCCAGCAAGAAGCACCGTAAACAGACCCTCGAGCGTGCCAAGGGGTACTACGGCAATAAGAGCCGTTCCTACCGGGCCGCCAATGAGCAGGTCATGCACTCGCTCCAGTACGCATTCCGCGATCGTCGCGCACGCAAGGGCGACTTCCGTCAACTCTGGATCCAGCGCATTAACGCCGCATGCCGTCTGAATGGCACCACCTACAGCCGCTTCATTGCTGGTCTGAAGGACGCAGGTATCGAGGTCGACCGCAAGGTTCTTGCCGATCTCGCCGTCACCGATCCGGCAGCGTTCACCGCTCTGGTGCAGGCAGCATCGGCTGCTTCAACCAGCGCCTGATTCTTCGGTCACGGTGACCGTCGAACCGACGCCTCTTTCGGCGACGAATCCAAGAATTGCTTCCTTACGGCGCCTTTCAGGGCGCCGTAAGGCGCGTCTTGAGGCAGGTCGATTCGTTATCGAAGGGCCGGTTCCGATTGCAGAACTCCTCGCTTCCGGCGCCGATCTCGTTGAGCTCTACGTCGATCTTGACCAATGGACCCAGGCCGACGATCGCTCGCCGTTACGTTCGGTGGTGCGCGATGCCGACGCTGCTGGTGTGCCGGTTTGGGGTTTGACTTCATCGGTCTTTGCAACAGTGAGCGATACGAGTTCGCCACAGGGTGCGCTCGCGCTAGCGATTCGGTCCGTGGCTCCGGTCATCTCACTTGCCGATCTCGATGGTCCAGTTCTTGTGCTCGTCGACATTTCCGATCCGGGCAATGCCGGCACGTTGGTTCGCGCTGCCGAAGCGGCGGGTTGTGCCGGGGTCGTTTTCGCTGGCACCTCGACCGATCCGTTTGGGCCCAAAGCCGTTCGCGCAGCGGCCGGTTCGATTGTTCGACTACCGGTTGCCGAAGAATCGGAAACGCTTGAGGCTCTTGAGGCTCTTGAGTCCGGCGGCCGAATGCTCGTTGGCACTGTGGTCGACGGGGGAGTTGCGCCAGAGGCCACCGATCTTTCCGGTTCTGTCGCGATTCTCATTGGCTCCGAGGCTCACGGCCTCTCGTCAGAGGTCATTGCCGCATGCACAGCCACGATCACGATCCCAATGCAGTCCGCCGTCGAATCGATTAACGCTGCGGTGGCCGGCGCCGTCGTACTCTTCGAAGCGGCGCGCCAGCGCCGGAACGCATGATCGCTCTCAAAATGAATTGGACCCGCCGACCCGTGGCTAGAAGGCTCATCTTCCGATGATTGACGACATCAAACGAATTGGGGCCGATGCGCCCGCTCGGATCGCCGCTGCGGCTTCTGTTGAAGAACTGCGCTCGGTGGAAGCCGACCTTCTCGGGAAGAAGGGCGAACTCACGGCCCTTAAAAAAGGGATGGGCGGACTTGATCCCGAGGGCCGCAAAGTTGCTGGCGCTGCGTTGAATGAAGCACGAGAAGCACTCGAGGCGGCTTTGGGCTCTCGTCGCTTAGAACTCGAAGCAGTGGAGCGCGCCGCGACTGTCGCTGCCGAGCGCCTTGATCTCACCGAGTTACTTGAATTGCCCGAGCGCGGTTCACTGCATTTGGTCACACAAACTTGGGACCGACTTGTCGATGTCTTTATTGGTATGGGTTTCACCGTTGCTGAAGGCCCGGAAGTCGAAACCGATTGGTACAACTTCGAGGCACTCAACATTCCTGCCGCGCATCCGGCGCGCGGCATGTGGGACACGCTCTACGTCGACCTCGGTGATCCCGAAACGGTTTTGTTGCGCACACACACCTCGCCGGTCCAGATCCGAGTAATGACCGACGGTGAACCACCGATCTATGCAGTCATGCCTGGTCGCGTGTATCGCCGCGATACCGCCGACGCATCGCATATGCCCGTGTTCCACCAGATCGAAGGTCTTGTTGTCGACCGCAACATTTCGTTCGCCGATTTGGCTGGAACTCTTGAAGCGTTCACCAGTGCCTACTTCGGTGGCTTGATTCATTCCCGGTTACGTCCTTCCTACTT
>SYBH01000050.1 GCA_005787345.1 Actinomycetota bacterium | reverse complement strand
CTGACGAGCGGCACGGAAGTGCGGCTCAAGCGCAATCGAATCGAGGGAAACGAATCCGTACACAAGGCGCTTGACCTTGCCCGCGGCGCACAGCAGACCGACATCGGCACCACCGTAGGAAACGATAGTGAGGTCTTTGAGATCGGTGCGCAGGAGTGCACGCACCAACGACATGGGCTTGCGGCGTGAACCCCAGCCACCAATGCCAATAGTCATTCCGTCGGAAAGCGTTGCGACCGCTTCATCTTCGGTCATGCGCTTGTCGGCCATTTACTTCTTTCCCTTCTCGGACTCGGTTGCTCCACTGGAGCCCGCAGTCTTTCCTTCGGCGACAAAGTCGTCGCGCAGTTCATCAGATACACCAGAAAGATTCAGTTCGAACGTGAAACCCTGTTCGAATCGGTAGGACTTCTTGACATCCCACAGGTCGATGCCGTTGAGGCTTTCCTTCGCGGCACGAATCACCGTGGGCGACTTTGCGGCGATGTTGCCGGCGATCTCGCGAGCGGCAGCGAGAAGCTCGTCGCGAGGTACAACTCGAGATACTGAACCCCATGTGTGAAGTTGCTGCGCCGTCGCGTTGGCCGATGTGTAGACCATTTCGCGCATCTTGTGCTGTGGGACGAGACGTGAAAGGTGCGTGGCTGCACCCAGTGCCCCGCGATCGACCTCGGGAAGCCCGAAGAACGCGTCGTCGGACGCCACAATGACATCGGCATTACCGACCAGGCCGATACCGCCGCCGACGCAGAAGCCAGCAACTGCGGCAACGACTGGAACCTCGCACTCATACACCGCAGCAAAGGCGTGGTAGCAGCCCTTGTTGGCTCCGATGAGAGCATCGAAGCCCTCGGTGTTCTGCATTTCCTTAATGTCGACGCCGGCGTTAAAGCCACGACCCTCGGATCGGAGAATGACGGCCCGGACACTGCGATCGGCACCAAGACGGCGGATCTCGTCGCCGAGTTGAAACCACTCAGCCACGGTGAGGGCGTTAACCGGCGGACAGTTCTGCACGACCTCGGCAATGCCGTCCGTGCCAACGGTGACTTCAATACCCATAGGAGCCCGACGCTAGCCGGTGACCTGCCAATCGTCAGATGGGAGAGGCCCTCCGAGAAGCCTTCCCGGGCTCGGTTGTAGGGTTCGACCATGGCGCTTGAAATCGACCTCTCCGGACGTTCCGTCCTCATCACTGGCGGCACCAAAGGCGTCGGCCGAGGGATTGCCCAACGGTTCGCTGATGCCGGGGCCACCGTCATCGTCTGTGCTCGTCGAGAGGCAGAGAACCCCCTTCCGGCCGATTGGCATTTCATCTCCGCCGATCTACGCGATGGCGATGCCGCCTATGGCGCGGTCGATGCTGCATCCGCCATCGCTGGGCGCCTCGACTGCGTCGTGAACAACGCTGGTGGCTCGCCTCCCGCCGACTCGGCCGAGGCTCCCCCGAAGTTCACCCAGCGGATCGTTGAGCTGAATCTGCTCGCTCCGTATTACGTTGCCCAGCGCGCGTACCACCACATGTCGAATCAGGCTGGTGGCGGTTCAATCGTCAACATCGGCAGCGTCGTCGCCAATCGACCCTCCCCCACAACTGCCGCCTATGGCGCAGCCAAAGCGGGTCTTCTGCAGCTTTCGACCACTCTCGCCATGGAATGGGCCCCAACCGTTCGGGTTAACACCATCACAGTTGGTCTCATCCTCACCGAACAAGCAGCGCTGTTCTATGGCGAAGGTGAAGAACGCGAGCGCATTGAGTCCGGCATCCCGATGGGTCGCTTTGCGATGCCGTCCGATGTTGGCGATATCGCCGTGTATCTGGCGAGCGATTTGGCTGGTTACGTGACTGGTGCAGAAATCGCAGCGCATGGCGGCGGCGAGCGTCCACCGTTCCTCGGCGCCGACTGAGTCCATGAACGAACAACCACGTCAGGACACCGCGCAAGTTCAGGCCTGGCTTGAAACGAACCTCGGTAGCACCGTCACGTCCATCTGGCGTCAGCCCCGTTGGCGGCCGGTGTGGTTCGCTGAAGTTGAACGCAATGGCGTCACGCAGTCGCTGGTCGTCCGCGGTGATCGCACAGACATGCCCCTCATCTTTCCACTGCGTCATGAGATGACGCTGCAAGCGATGTTGTACGAACGTGACATTCCCACGCCTGCTGTCCTTGGGTGGATCGACGAGCCCATGGCCTATGTCATGGAACGCGTCGGTGGCCAGCAGCATTTCGAGAACACGTCTGATGCCGATCGCGCGTCGGCCGTCGATGACTACTTGCAGATCCTCGCCCGCATGCACGCGCTCGAAGTTGAACCGTTCGCGGCGGCAGGGATTATGCGGGCCGAGTCGCCCGAACTCTCGGGACTGCTGGGCTTGCGCCAGTACGAAACGGTGTATCGCTCAACCAAGAATGGTCCCGACCCATTCATGGAGTTCTGCCTGGGTTGGTTGCGTCGCAATCCCCCACAGTCCAAAGGTCGCGAATCAGTTATTTGTTGGGATTCTGGCCAGTTCCATAATGCCGACGGGAAGATCGTGGCAGTTCTCGATCTGGAAATCGGTCATATCGGCGACCCCATGATGGATCTCGCGGCATGGCGCATGCGCGACACCATCGTTGGCTACGGAGACTTCCCCACGTTGTACGCGCGATACGAAGAACTTTCCGGCACCGAAATTGATCTCAACACACTGATGCGTCATCACTTCGCTTTCACGCTCACCAATCAACTTGCTCTAGGTCAGGCTGTCCGTCGACCAAATGTTGACACCGACCTCATGACCAATATGCAGTGGTGCTTCGAAACCAATCTCTTCGCGACCGAAGCGCTCGCGGAAATTCTGCAGGTTGAGTTGCCGACAGTCGCTGAACCCGAGGTTCGCGAAGGACGCGCTTCAACACCCGTCGAACACATGGCAACCGTGTTGAAGTCGTTGTCAGTGGGCGACGGTGCTGTCGACGACGAATTCCTCAAGTACCGCCTTCGAGTGCTGTTCCGTGAAGCTCGCCATGCGGCCCGCGCAATCGAAATCGGCGATCAGGTCAGTAACGACGATCTTGACGATCTTCATCAACTGGTCGGACATCGTCCCGCCGATTGGTACACCGGCGAAGCAGAACTCGAAGCATTCGTGCTGGCCGATGCAGACACAGGGACCTATGACGAGGAACTTCTCGTGCTGTTCCACAAGCGCAACCTTCGGGCT
>SYBH01000049.1 GCA_005787345.1 Actinomycetota bacterium | reverse complement strand
GACCCTGTCATTAGCGAGCAGATCCAGTTCAGAAAATCAGTCTTCCGAGAGCAGATCGAAGTCAACTTCCGCCAGGAGTTCGACCGCATGACTTCTTCGCAACGGAACAAATCACTGAATGCAATCGATGCGCTTACGCAACTCGATGCACTCGACCGCTTCCATGTCGATCTCCAACTTTCTCTCGATGAAACCCGCGACCTCCTCATTGCATCGATCCAAGCACTTCTCACTATCGCTTCATAGCCCGTTTCCTAAACACTCATACCGTCCAGAGAGGACCAGTTATGGCCGAGCAACTTGAACACCCGTATGGAACCATCAACGTCGAACTCGTTGGCGCATGGCTTCACATGAAGCCGGAAGACGACGGATGTTTTTGGGCACTCAATCTCATGAAGTACGTCGAGGTTGCAAACTATGACGACGGACGCGAAGGAGTTTCCGGCAAAGCAGCCGACGAAGCGTACTCACCAGTTGGACCTCTTGCCGCTGTCGGAGCAGCCGTCGCCTACCTCGGCGACGTGAAAGTGCAACCTCTCGGAACTCCGCTATGGGACCGAGTTGGCATTGTTCGCTACCCCACGCGCGCCTCGTTCTTCGCAATGCAAGAACGCAAAGACTTCAAAGAAGCCCACGTCCACAAGAAGGCCGGTATGGACTTCACCATCATCCTTTCCTGCCTACCCAACACTCATGATGCGTCCGCTAACACCGAGGGGGATCTCGTCCTCCTGATCGACAAAGGAGCCGACGACGCGTTCGCTGCTGTCCAAGGGGTCACGCAAGTCGCACTCTTTGATGTTGAAGGCGTCATCATCGGAGACGAACGTCGCTATGACAGAGCACGATTTGTTCGAGTGAACGACGCAGAATCGCTCGAATCATTGATCAGTGCTGCGGAAAATGCAGAAGATGCTCAGATCCTCGTCCTTCGGAGCTTCATCGACAATCTTGTCGACACCGTCGTGACGGCCTAGAGCAGAACAATGGAATTCCTGCGCACTCCCGACGATCGATTTGCTGGTCTTGAGGACTACGACTTCGAGCCGCACTATCGATCGGTCACCACTGCCGACGGCACCGCGCTCCGATTTCATTTCATCGACGAAGGGCCGCGTGATGCCGACCCGGTGCTCCTGCTGCACGGCAACCCATCGTGGTCCTACCTGCATCGCAAGATGATCCGCGGACTCGTGGCCCGCGGCCATCGCGTTCTCGCGCTCGACCTTATTGGAATGGGTCGCTCCGACAAACCCTCAAACAAATCCGATTACTCACTGGCCAACCACATCGATTGGATGGGTCAGTGGCTTGAAGCCGAGGACCTCACCAACATCACGTTGTACTGCCAGGACTGGGGCGGCATCACTGGCCTCAACTTGCTGCCGTTTCACGGCGAGCGTTTCTCTCGCGTCATCGCGTCCAACACCGGCGTTCCTGCTGGCGAAGGTGCCACGAAGGGCATCGAGAATTGGCTTGCCTTTGTCAGCAGCGTTGAAGAACTTCCGGTTAGCGGCGTCATGCAAAGTGGAACAACGCGAAAACTTTCCGATGGCGAAAAAGCTGCATACGAGGCCCCATTCCCCGATGGGACCTACCAAGCCTCTCCTCTTATCTTTCCCTTCCTCAGTCCCGTTCAACCCGACAACCCGGGCGTCCCGATGTGTCTTGAAATGTGGACTTACCTCGAGACATGGACGAAACCGTTCCTCACAGTTTTCGGATCAGAAGATGAGATCTCCTACAAAGCCGGGGCCCACCTGAAGCTGCAACGAAAGATCCCCGGTGCGGCCAACCAAAAGCACATCGTGATCGAAGGCGCCAGTCACTTCATTCAAGAGGATGCGCCCGATCAACTCGTTGAAATCATCGACCGGTTCACAAAGGAAGACCAGCGGTGAGTCGCTCGACAATCTTCACGTGCAACTCGAGAGCTAAGGACACATGATGACTACCGAAAAGCCCGAACGACTTGTTCCCGATATGCGCAATGTCCGCTACGGCGAGGTGCTCACCGTCTATTCGCGCGAAGGCCGATTCGAAGCCGAGGTCTACGGCACTCAGTTGATAAACGACTGCCCTCAGGAACTGTGGGAAACACTCGACGCGAATGCCATTGCTGTCGAAATGGGCGCCATCGGCGTAAAACTCAACGGACCTCGATACTGGACCCTGGATGCGTTTGGCCAGAAGCTCGCTGTGGCCGATCCCGTCCTACGGGATTTCAACGGGATCACAATGCGTCGCATCGCCACCGTTGACCTTGGTGAGATTCCCAAGCTTGGGCCGTACACCGAAACGAAGGTCAACCGCGGCGTGATCTTCTTTTGGGACGAAGGTCAGACGGTTCACGAACTCGTGAATCCTGATGGTTTTGCCTACATCATGCAAGCGCTTTGTATCGGTGTCGATCCATCGATGACTCCAGAGTCATTGCTCACACTCGGAGAGCGACTCGCACTTCCCGAAGGCTGGTCGTACCGGACTCGCGTCTTAGAAGAAGAACTCATCGTCGATACAACTGCGACAATTGCAACTGTCCTTCAAGACGAGTTCGAGAACTCCTACACCCTGCCATTCTGATTGGATTCCCCGATGACCACTGACGAACGTCGCCTCGCTCTGCGCAACGAACGAGCCCAGGCTGCCCCCTATTGGGGGAAGGTTGAGCCTCGGATCATCTTGACGTTCCTGCTCTTCTCCGCAGCATGGATTGGTGTCATCGTTCTCGGAGTGAACGGAACCATCCCCCTTTGGTTGGGCCTGGTTCTCAACACGGTCATTGCGTCAACCTTCTATATGCCGATGCATGAAGCGACCCACGGAAACATTTGGGGTCGTACGACATCGGGCAAGTGGATCGAAGATCTCATCGGAATGCTTTGTGCAATCCCACTGGGCTTCTCCTACAAAGCGCATCGTCCGTCACATATGCGTCATCACGCGCACACAAACGATCCACTGAAAGATCCTGACTTCCACACTGCGGGACCAATGCATACCGTCCTGAAGAGCTGGTATGGCCAAGTGATGTTGGCAACGTTTCTTCCGGTATTCGCATTTATCCCTGCGGCTCGCAAACTTCTCCCGACCGCAATGTTGGTCATGATGCGAGCAGAAACGGGGAGCAAGAAGTTGGGGCTCATTCAGTTGCGCTTTTGGTTCTTCACAAACGCTTTTCTCGTACTTACGATTCTCACCGGTCACGGATGGCAAGCATTGATGCTCTGGTATCTGCCGTCGCGCCTTCAGGCACTCTGGCTCCTCACGATATTTGCGTGGTTTCCTCATCATCCGGCAACGAAGGTCGGTCGTTACGTCGATACACGCGTTGCCGTGTTCCCAGGATCACGATGGCTCATCCGGGGCCATGACCACCATGCTGTCCATCACCTCTTCCCACGCGTTCCCCACTACCGACTTCACAAACTCTGGGCCGATATTGCAGATGACATGGTTGCAAAGGGTGTGCGCAGTGAAGGCAAAGCACTCAGTGCGACCGGCCCCATCAATCTGAGAGCGAACCAAACACAACGAACGTGACTGCCTCGATCGAGATCGCATCCCACGCCGGATTTGGCGCAGGTTCACATCCGATCTCGATGTAGATGCGACCGAGGATCTGGCCCCCCAGCCACTGGCTGAACGCCTCAAGATCGAGGTCTGGTCGAGTCCAACCGTTTTCCTTGAAAACCTTGAATCGTTCCGCGTTCTCGTGGAGAAATGCCCTCGCGGCATCTCCGATGATTGCCGCCAATTCCGGCCGTCCTTCAGCGCTGCCAAAAGCAAAGATGCGCTGGAGGCGCGCCGGCGCCCTACTTGGCTCGTACACCAACGTGAGAAGTTCGCGAATTGCTTCACGCAGCTCGGCACGACTTGTGACCTTCTCGAGGATTGCTTCCGACACGGCGCCGAACTGGGAAAAGCCTCTTAAGACCCGCTCGGCCTGGGCGGCGCTAACTAAGCCATCTCGGCTCCCGAAGAAGTGATAAATCGACGGGGGCGTCACGTCCACCGCGACCTCGATGTCGTGGACACGCAGACCCGCTTCACCGCTCGTCTCGATGATCCTGATGGCTTCATCGAGAATTTTCTGATGGGTGGGGTGGCGTTCCATTGCTCCCGACCTTAGGTTCCCTCGCCGCCACGCTCAACGGTCTGACGTAGTAAACCTCAGGGGTCTAATTACTCAGGGGAGTGCCCAAATGTCTGAACCGTTGGTGCTAGTCGAAACTGAGGGTCCGATCCTCGTCGTCACAATCAACCGTCCCGAAAAAAAGAACGCTGCGAACGCAGAAGTTCTCTGTCGTTTGTACGACGCCTGGGTTCGACTCGACACCGATGATTCCCTCCGCGTTGCCATCCTCACCGGCAAGGGCGACACCTTTTGTGCGGGCATGGATCTCGCCGAGATCGGCCGCTTACGTGAAGGCATTGTCGACAACGAGTGGCTCCAGCGATTCAAGGATCAGCCCGAGGTCATCCTCGGTGGCTGGCTCAAGACCTACCGGCCCACCAAGCCAGTGATCCTCGCGGCCGAGGGATTCGCCCGTGCCGGCGGTACCGAAATTCTCCAAGGAACCGATATTCGCGTCGCGGGCGAGAGCGCAGTGTTCGGAGTGACCGAAGTGCAACGCGGCCTGTTTCCCATGGCTGGTTCGGCTGTTCGACTTCGCCGACAGATCGGCTACGCCGTCGCTGCCGAAATGTTGCTTGCTGGTGACGACCTCACCGCGCAGCGCGCGCATGAACTTGGTCTCGTCAATCACGTCGTTCCCGATGGTCAAGCGCTTAACAAGGCCAAAGAGATCGCTACACGCATTGCTCGCAACGGCCCTCTTGCTGTTCAGGGAATTCTCGCAACTCTGCGCGAAACCGAAGCAATGCCTGAGACCGATGCGTTCAACATCGAGATGAAGCACGGTGGCAAGGTCATGCAGTCGAAGGACGCTGCCGAAGGCCCACGCGCGTTCCTCGAAAAGCGTGATCCCGTCTTCACCGGCGAATGAGAGGGGCGGACCGATGAGTTCGTCACGTAAACCAACTGTGATCGTTGCTGGGCTAGGCGATACCGGGGCACTCATCGCCACTCGTTTGACGCGAACATGCAACGTCGTAGGTATCTCGACGCGTCCTGCGCTTGTTAGTGGACAGGAACTAGGAACCCGCCTTATCGATCTCCCCCGATGGCGGCGCACCTACCTCATTCCCTATCGGCGATTCCGCAAACTCGACTCGGTCGATGTCATCCACGGCCACATCTCGAGCGTGGACTTCAACGGTTCCAAGATCTCTGTTGAACTTGCCAATGGCTCTTCTCGCGAGGTTGCGTATGACTACTTCGTGATTGCAACAGGCGTTTCGAACGGATTCTGGCGCCACGATCGTATTGAAGATCTTGCAACGATCGATACCGAACTTTCGGCCATCAACGCTGAACTTGCGAACGCCTCAACGATCGCCGTCGTCGGTGGCGGCGCGACCGGCGTAAGCGTTGCTGACAATCTCGCTCGTGGCAGGAACGCATCAGTGCACCTCTTCCACAGCGGCGATGAACCACTGCCGGGTTATCACCCCAGCGTTCGCCGCTGGATGGCACGCCAACTCGCGACCGACGGCGTCACCGTTCATCCCAATCACCGAGCCGTCGT
>SYBH01000009.1 GCA_005787345.1 Actinomycetota bacterium | reverse complement strand
TCGGCGTTGTTGCCGAAGCGCGGTAGCCATTTGCTAGGAGATTGTTGCTTGCGCGAACGCTCGCATTTCGCGTTCGACATCGGGACCAGCAGGCGTGTAGAGGACTTCAGTCACGCCCATTGAAGATGCGTGTGCAACTTTTGCCTTTACAGCGGCTTTGTCGCCAGTCCATCCGACGCCAGCGAGCGTTGTTTCGTCGGCGAGATCGAGTACGACCTGGTCACGTCCAAACACTTCTGTCACGTGACCTTCGTGAACGGTCAAGTGTCGCTCGGCCTCAGGGCGAGAAGCCTCAACATCGGCCAGCCACTCGGCTCCGCCAGGCATTGCAGTGAGGAACTCCGGCGCAGCCTCCCAACATCCGTGATAACCGACGACATACCAAGGCCCGATTGCCGCGCGAGCCCTAGGCGAGCCTGCTGATTCGCCGTCGTCAAGGACCGAGCCAGAAACCATAAGTACCTGATGACCCCATGCTCCTTCGAGAGGCTGCACCCCGATGAGGCCGGTGCATGTCCCGTTCGCTATCAATTCCGCAGTGATGTCGAGACCTTTGGGTCCCATTGCTGAAAGCAAAAGTGGGACATCGATTGGTCGCTGGGAGGTAAGAGATGGCCGATGGACCATTTGGATTCGCTCGCCTTCAACCTCGGCAACACCGCCGCTTAAGAGCGTATGAAGTGCTTCGATGTACTCACGTGTGGTTTTCCATGAAAGCGCTTTCTTACCCAGCACCATTCGGGCGGTGAAACCGGTACCGAATCCGACCATGAGTCGGCCGGGTGCCATCCGTTCGATCGTGGCAATGGCCGATGCCGTAGTCATTACGTGGCGAAGGTTCGGCACAAGAACTGCAGTGCCAACGTCGAGATTGTCGGTGGCATTGAGAATATTGGCGATATTGATCCAGATGTCTTCGTACAAGGCTGCTGAGTCGTACAACCACGCACGTCGAAATCCAAGCGTCTCTGCAAGTTGGGCGTGGAGGACGGCGTCAGGACCCGGCGTGATTCCAATCGAGATTTCCATGGCCACATCATCCCACGTCGATGACGCTGGATGGGAAGTGTCCCCAAGCGGGTCAGGGGATGCGATGATTTGGAGACGTCAATAAGGGGGAGTCATGGGTTCAACTCGTAGTGCTGGAGAACAGGCCGCAGATGAGTGGGCGGTCCGCAATGTGATCGTTCGTTTGGCGCAGTACGCCGACGGGCTTGGCTCGTGCGAGCAATATGCCGATCTCTTTACCGAGGATGCCGACTGGTTGATGCCAAATGCGCCGCGACATGGTCGAGCCGACATCCTCGAAGGGAGTTTGGCGCGAAGGGCTGAAGGTAATGTTGGGCCGGGAAGCAATTCGCGCCACATTGTGGCCTCGACGGCAGTGGAGTTCGTCGGTGACGACGAGGCCGTAGCTGATTCGTATTGGGTGTACTACGTCGAGACGAATGTTGCTCCCCGAGTGACGCTTGTTGGTCACTATCACGACACCCTTCGACGCACGTCAGATGGTTGGAAGATGGCGAGACGAGAGATCACCTTTGGGTGATGGCGCGACGCGTGGTCTTTAGTCGCGTTCAACGTCATTCCCGGTAGGGTCGTTGATCGTGATGAGGCGATGAGCGCAGCGATTGAGGCCGAGGGCCTTACGAAAACCTTTGGTGGCGATGTCCTGGCACTTAATGGCGTTGGTTTCACCGTCGAAGAGGGAACAGTGCTCGGCCTTCTTGGTCCCAACGGTGCCGGCAAGACAACCACTGTCCGTGTTTTGACGACAACGCTTATTCCAGATTCCGGCCGGGCCCGAGTCAACGGTCTCGACGTCGTGAAGGACGCAAACAAAGTTCGCTCAAGTATCGGACTTGCAGGACAGTATGCGGCCGTCGACGCAAATCTCACAGGTCGCGAGAACTTGCGAATGGTCGGACAACTTTTCCAATTATCACGCAAGGACGCGTCCCGAGTCGCCGACGAACTGCTCGAGCACTTCAACCTCACCGAAGCGGCGAATCGTCCGTCGAAAACCTATTCCGGCGGCATGCGACGTCGTCTCGATATTGCCGCCGCGCTGGTCGTGCGACCCCCGGTCCTATTCCTTGATGAGCCCACCACCGGGCTGGATCCGAATAGTCGAACAGCGGTCTGGCAGGTCGTAGAGGATCTCGTCGAAAACGGAACGACAGTGCTTCTCACGACTCAGTATCTGGAAGAGGCAGATCGGCTTGCCGACAACATCGTGGTCGTGGATCGAGGTGCTGTCATCGCCGAAGGTACGCCCGCCACATTGAAATCGACACTCGGAGAAACTGTTCTTGATCTTGGTTTCCCCGATACAAGCACTGCACTTGAAGCGTCACAACTCTTCTTGGGCAAGTGGCCCGCACCGCCTGTGCTCGATGGTTCCATTCTTGAATTGCCAATCGACACCGGGCCGTCACAAGTAATGCTCGCTTTGCGCAAACTTGATGAAGCCGGTTTGGCGCCAACCTCAATGACGCTGCGAGAGCCAAGTCTTGACGACGTCTTCTTGAGTCTTACTGGTCGTCGCACAGATCTCGACGAGGATCAATGATGACAAGCACCGTGTTGCCACAGGTTGCTACTCCTGTGAAGCGCTCGAAATTGTTAAGATCATTGAACGATTGCATCGTCGTCACCGAACGGAATCTGGTCGCTTACGTTCGAATCCCAGACCAGCTCTTCTTCTCGAGCGTTCAGCCGATCATGTTCGTGTTGCTCTTCCGTTATGTCTTTGGCGGAGCTATCGACACGCCGGGAATGAGTTACGTCGACTATCTGATGCCCGGCATTTTCGTTCAGTCGCTTCTGTTCGGATGTGTCAGTACAAGCGTCGGTCTGGCGGAGGATCTTCAAAAAGGACTCATTGAACGTTTCCGTTCGCTACCAATGGCTAGATCAGCCGTTCTCTTTGGTAGAACAATTTCCGACGCCGTTAGAAACATTTTTGTGATGATTCTCATCACGCTCGTAGGGTTTGCGGTCGGGTTCCGTATCGGAACCTCATTCGGCCTGTATCTCGTTGCATTCGCTTTATTGATTCTCTTCGCTTTTTGTTTCTCGTGGGTGTTTGCCTTCATCGGCCTCTCGGCTTCGAATAGCGAAACCGCTGGACTGATGGCGTTTCCGATCCTGTTTCCGTTGACATTCGCTTCGACGGCCTTCGTCCCCGCAGAGTCGATGCCGACATGGTTGCGGTGGTTTGCTGAACACCAGCCGGTCAGTATCGCGGTGAACGCCACGAGGGGTCTGATGCAGGGCGGTCCAGGTGCCGACACCACACATTGGGTAGTGATGACCCTCATTTGGTCGGCGATCTTTCTAGTGGTCTTCGTCCCACTCGCGGTATGGCGGTACCGTCGAGTTGGCTGAATGACAGTTCCGGGGGGAACCATGGCAGGCGCATTAGACGGAATTCGGATCCTTGATATATCGACGGCACTCACCGGGCCCTATCCCGCAGCCCTGCTCGCTGACCAAGGAGCCGAGGTCATTAAGGTCGAGCGTCCTGGACTTGGGGACCTCGCCCGGTGGGTTGGGGTAGCCGTCAACGGTGTCTCGGCACTTTTTCAATCTTGTAATCGCGGTAAGCGATCTATCGCGCTCGATATGGCGACTCCTGAGGGACTCGACATCGTTCGGGAACTAGCAGCACGAAGCGATGTCGTCATTCAAAACATGCGTCCTGGTGTCGCTGATCGACTCGGCATCGGTTGGAATGACCTAGCGGAGGGGCGTGACGATCTGGTCTACATCTCGCTATCTGGCTTTGGTCAAACCGGTCCGTATGCGCAGAGAGGCGCCTACGACACCGTGATCCAGGCGTATGCCGGTCTCGGATCGAACCAATCCGATCCAGAAGATGGAACGCCGGTATTCCTTCGCCAAACTGCTGCCGACAAGATCACTGCGATGTATGCAGTGCAAGCCATTACCGCAGCTCTCTTTGCTCGTGAGCGTGGGATGGGCGGCCAACACGTCGAACTTTCGATGGCCGACTCGGTCGTGTCATTTCTATGGGCCGATGCAGCAGGAAACGAAATGATGCTCGATTCCGACGGCTCTATGAACTCGAGTTTTGTTCAAGGTTCGAAACCCTTTCGCTTCATCGACGGCTTTGGAATCGCGACTCCAACCTCCGACGCCGATTTTCACGGTATGTGCGAGGCGCTCGGCGTAGACGGACACAATGACCCCCGAGTCGCAACCATTGGCGAACGTAGAAAGCACCCCGAACTCACCGGCGAGATCATGTCGAAGTGTCACGAGGTCGCTGGGCATTTCACGTGCGCCGAGATCTCTGAGCGTATGGAAGCGTCCAATGTTCCTTTTGCTCTCGTCGTAGCGCCTCAAGATCTCCCCAATGATCCTCACGCGATTGCGATCGGTCTGTTCGAGGAATTCGATCACCCTGTTGCTGGAAGGGTTCGACAACCTCGACATCCTGCACAATTCTTAGGTACGCCAGCAACGCTGCAAACCGTTTCTCCGATGCTTGGCCAGCAGACCGACGAAATTCTCACTGAGTTGGGCCGAGCCGATTCAATCGGAGACCTCCGACGGGATGGAGTGGTTTTCTAATGTCAACCACTAACCAGATCATCAGCGGCTATTCGCATATTGCAATCGTGTGCACTGATCTCGATGCAGCGAGAGCGTTCTATTGCGGAGTGTTCGGGTTCGATGAACTCCCACGTCCAGACTTTGGTGTCCCGGGCATGTGGTTGCGCGTTGGAAATCTGCAACTCCACTTCTTGGAAAGCGAAACGATGCCGATTCCCGGTCCCGGCTTTCCTCATTTCGCTCTCCACATCGAGAACGACCGGTGGGATGAAACCGTTGCTCTGCTGAAGGGCAAAGCTGTTCCGTTCCTGTCGGAACCTTCTGAGCGTTCTGATTTCGGTGCTCCTGTGCGAGCAGCGTTTGTTCTCGACCCGAGCGGAAACGTCATTGAACTTACCGACGTCGGCCCGCTCGTTTGATTGGTTAGCTCAAGGCGAGGTCGAGTGCGGCTCGATCGTCTTCGGTCGGTGTCCAAAGCCCAGCTTCGACGTTGGCTGCCACCTGTTCGGCACTTGTCGCACCAGCGATTACCGACGCAATAGCGGGCCGTGAGGCAAGACCACCCAAAGCGATCTGCAGAAGACTGAGCCCGCGCTCGCCTGCGAAGGCTGAGAGTGCGTCGACCTTGTCGAAGTTTGCATCGGAAAGCATGGAGTCCATATGCCATGCTGCAATGCGACCATCGGCGGGAGCGGCCACGCCACGTTGGTATTTGCCGGTCAGGAGCCCACTGGCAAGCGGGAAATAGGGGAGTTGGCCGAGGCCGAAGCGCTCGCATGCCGGCAGCACGTCAGTTTCAGCGGCGCGCTCAATCAGGTTGTAGTGATTCTGTGCGCTGACGAATCGAACTGATCCTGTCGTTCTAGCGATCCATTCGGCGTCGGCAATCTGCCAACCTGCAAAATTCGAATTACCGATGTAGCGAATTTTGCCTTCATGAACGAGGTCGCTAAGAGCACTGAGGGTTTCCTCAATCGGGGTCGAAGGATCCGGCATGTGAAGTTGGTAGAGGTCGATGTAATCGGTTCCGAGACGCGTGAGTGAGCGCTCAACAGCCTTGCGGATGTAACGACGCGAGCCACGTGCGCCCCAGTCTGGACCGTTTGAACCGCGCAGATCGGTTCCGAACTTGGTGGCGAGCACAATCTCGTCTCGTCGAGACCCTAAAGCTTTGCTGAGAAAAATCTCGGAATCGCCATAGGAGTCGGAGGTATCGAACATGGTGATGCCATGGTCGAGGGCAGCGCCGACAACCCGTTCGGTCGCTGCGGCATCGATACGCATACCGAAGTTGTTGCAGCCGAGCCCCACCGTCGAGACCATGAGACCACTGTTTCCGAGATGTCGATAGGTCATGTCGCTCATGTCAGTCTCCGTTCAAATTCCGAGTGCATCGCGTGTGCGATCGAGTTCCGTGACATCGGCGGTGGTGGGGACGAGGAAGAGTTCGTCGCAGCCGAGCGACTCCAACGTCTCGACCGCGTTTCGAAGTGACTCGGGCGTTGATGTCGCAAGCATCGATGCCATCATCGTCCCAACCTCCTCGCCGAAAATCTTCATGTAGGAATAGCCGTAGTCATAAAGGCGTTCCTGCGCTCCATCTCCGAGTGCATACCAAAGGCTGGCCGAGATGTGAGGCGCATCAGAGCGACCTTCTGAAGCCCAAATGTCTCGGATACGAGAGAACGCAGCGTCGGTAGCAGCGGGATCGATGCCAAAAACGGTCGAGCCATCGTCGACGCCGTTCGCCCATTTGGCGGCTCGAGCGATTGCCTTCGGTCCCATCGCTCCAGCGATAAACGGTGGACCGCCGGCCTGAACGGGAGGCGGGCCTACAGGATCAGCTCCTTCGAAAGGGGGTTCGCCATTCCAGATGCGTCGCATCGTTTCGACCTGCTCATCCATCCGGGACCAACGGCGCTCAAACGAACCAGAAATAGCCTTGTAGTCGTGTTCACGACCACCAACACCGATGCCCACAGTGAGGCGACCATTGGAGAGCTGGTCGACGGAGGAGAGTTGTTTGGCGACGTCGACAGCGTCGTGAGCAGGGAGAACAATGATCGTGGTCCAGAGTCGCACGCGTTCAGTGAGGGCCGCTGCAGCGGAAAGCTCTACTACCCAAGAATGACTTGGATAGGTGACGCGCTCGGGCACCGCCAAGCTTGACCACGGGCCTTCATCGATTGCTCGGCACCAAGACAATGTGTCGGAGCGGTCGTGAGTGACCATCGTCGGCATGGTCATTGCGATGTCCATTGATGTTCCTGTCGTCTACGTCCATGAGGAGCCAGTCAGTGTTCCCGGCAGGGCGCAGAGTACTTCGGCAAGACTGAGAAGGTTCGTGACGCCGGGGGGCGTCGTGGGGGAGAGCAGTGTCATGGTTGATCTCTACAGTCCCGACACCTACGTCGATGGTGCACCACACGGCGAATTTGAGCGACTTCGTCAAGAGGATCCAGTGCACTGGCAGGAGATTCCTGGGCAGGCGGGTTACTGGGCGGTGCTGCGACATGCCGATGTTGTTCACGTCTCCCGCAACCCATTGCTGTTTTCTTGCGAGGCTGGCGGGGTCGTCCTCGAAGATCTCGATCCCGATCGTCTTGCTCGCATGCGCGACATGTTGCTTTCGATGGACCCTCCACGACATATCGCGTATCGGAAGCCGTTAGCCCCAGAGTTTTCGCAGCGCGTGATTGCTGGAATGGCAGATCAGATCAGGGCGGTCACGTCAGAGATCTTCGATCGTGCTTCTGAGATGCAGGATGTCGAGTTCGTCCATGACGTTGTTGGTCCATTGCCGACACAAGTGATCGGACGTCTCTTCGGACTGCCGGAAAAGGACTGGGAGTGGCTTCATCGACTCGCTCAAATGAATACAAGTGGTCAAGATCCAGACTTGAACCCAGATGGCGATCTGAGTGAGGCGGGAAGCGCCGACTCATCGACGCAGATGGCGATGTATGGAATGGCGTTTGCGGCGGAGCGACGAAAGATGGAACCGCAAGGCGATCTCATGGACGTCATTCTCGGCCAGGAGTTTGACGGGCGATTTCTTACTGATCCTGATATTGGCAGTTTGCTTGTGCAGATGATTACTGCCGGCAACGACACGACCGTATCGATGCTCGCTGGTGGTCTTTGGGCGCTTCACGATCACCCGGATCAATTACTGACGTTGCGTAACGATCCGGCGCTGATCCCGGGCGCAGTTGAAGAGATCCTTCGCTGGTTCAACCCGTTGCACTACTTCCGCAGGACTGCAACTGATGATGTTGAACTCGGTGGCAAACAGATTGCGAATGGCGACAAGGTGGCGATGTATTACACCTCTGCTAACCGAGACGAGACAGTTTTCGCAGATGCTCAGCGTTTCGACATCACGAGATCGCCGAACCCTCAGCTCTCTTTTGGGATCGGAGAGCACTTCTGCCTTGGCGTCCATCTTGCGCGGCTTGAAGGTCGCGTCTTTTTTGAGCAATTGGTTGAGAGATTCTCGAAGATTGAAATTGTCGGTGAGCCGGTACGAGTGAGATCCAATCTCAATAATGGCGTGAAGAAGCTTCCTGTCCGACTGACGGTCTGAAGACACTCGGCCGATCAGAAGATGAAAGACTCATTGATATGAAATCGTATGTACGTCGGGTTGGATTTTCTGAAGACGGCCTCAACTCCCAGAATTCTGTCGCCGTTGCCCTTGTGTGTAATGGACGATTTACAGAGGTTGGAGGGCACCAATGAGCATTTACGATTTAGTGATCCGTAACGGCACCATCGTCGATGGTACGGGCCGCTCTCATTTCGTCGGAGATGTTGCCGTTACAGGCGGCGTATTGATCCAAGTCGGCGGCACCGTTGTTGGCGACGGCAAAGAAGAGATCGACGCGACCGGACTGCTCGTAACTCCCGGCTTTGTCGACATCCATACTCATTTCGACGGCCAAATTACGTGGGACGAAATCCTTGAGCCTTCGGTGTCGCACGGAGTCACCACGATCGTGACAGGTAATTGCGGCGTTGGCTTTGCTCCGGTCGCCCCGGAGCGTCGGGAGCAGCTCGTCCAACTAATGGAGGGTGTCGAGGACATCCCCGGTATCGCCCTCACTGAAGGTATGTCTTGGGACTGGACCACCTATCCCGATTACCTCGATGCACTCGACAAGCGGCAGTGGTCGATCGACGTTGCGTCGCAGATCACTCATGGACCATTGCGAGTTTGGGTAATGGGCGACCGTGCCGTGGGCGACCACGTCGCTACAAGTGATGAAGCGGCTCAGATGGCCTCGCTGGTCACCGAAGCGCTCGAAGCCGGAGCACTTGGTTTCTCCTCCTCTCGTACCTACGCGCACCAGGCACCGGACGGTTCGTATGTGCCAGGAACCCATGCCGCGACTGATGAACTTTGGGCGATTGCCGAGGCGATGCATGCATTCGGTCAACCAGTTTTTGAAGTTTCGCCTTTGGGTGTGGTCAGTTCCGACCCAGAGATGCTCATAAAGGAATTCGACTGGATGCGGCGATTGTCCGCCGAGTTTTCGATTCCGGTACTGATGATCCTCAATCAGATCCCTTCCAATATCGACCTCTACCGCGAAGTTCTAGATCTTGCTCTTGAAGCCCGCGCCGAAGGTGCGCTTGTAATTCCACAGGTGTCGGCCAAGAGTCAAGGTCTGCTTATTGGGTTGACGTCTTCACATGCGTTCCTTCGTAGACCCACATTCCAAAGGGTGCGCGAGGAATCAAATGGTGACCTCGACGCACTGGTTGCGAAGCTTCGAGACCCAACTGTGAAAGCGGCGATTCTTTCCGAGGAAGATCTCCCGCCAAGCGGAGAACTCTATGAGGGGATCTCGCTCTTTGCGCAAAACGGGGCTTCGATCATCTTCCCGATGAGTGAACTCATCGACCAGGAACCTGGCCATGAAGAGAGCATCGCTGGGCTCGCTGCAGCAGCCGGCGTTACCGAGATGGAAATGATGTACGACCGAATGCTCGATCGCGACGGCCGTGCACTCATGATGGCGGGCATCAACAATTACGCCAACGCAGGCCTTGACGGCGTGTACGACATGATCACTCACCCAGCATCGGTCTTGGGTGTTTCCGATGCCGGCGCACATTGCAACCTCCTCGTCGATGCATGCATGCCGACAATGGTTCTTACCCATTGGGTGCGAGACCGGGACCGCGGCCCTCGGCTTTCTCTCGAATCAGCAGTGCGGATGCAGACACTCGAAACGGCCACCGTTTATGGCCTTGGCGACCGAGGGTCGCTTGAAGTTGGGAAGCGTGCCGATCTCAACGTGATCGATTTCGACAATCTTCACTTGCTGCATCCCGAACTGGTCCACGACCTACCCGCCGGTGGGCACCGGTTAATCCAGCGAGCCTCCGGCTACCGCTTTACGGTCGTGGCCGGTGTCATCACCCGAAAAGACGATCACGACACGGGGGCCCGTCCCGGCCGACTCGTCCGTGGGATGCGCTGACGGCATAACATCTCCCTAAATCGTCACTCAAGGAGACTCCGGACATGACAATCGTTCACGCAAACGCACCCGAAGCGGTTCACATCGGTGCCGATGAACTCCCGTGGGTTGAAATTGGCAATGGCAACAAACTTCGCGTTCTGCAGGTGAAGATCGAAGAAGGTCTTTGGATCGTCGAGAACATCATGCAGAAAGGTTTCGAGGTTCAGACCCACAAGCACACTGGTCCTGTCTGGGGTTACACCGTCAGTGGCGGTTGGAAGTACAAGGAATACGACTACGTGAATCGCGCCGGTTCGTTCCTGTACGAGCCTGCCGGTTCCGTGCACACACTCCAGTGCATCGAAGACAACACCCAGGTGTGGTTCCACATGTACGGATCGAATCTGAATCTCGATGCCGATGGAAACGTTGAATCAGTTACCGATGGGACGACCTCGCTGGCTGGTTATTTCGCATTGTGCGAAATGCAAGGCATTCCGCGCCCGAACGTGGTCGTGAGCTAGCAACGCTTCACGCTTCTACCTCATAGGAATTCGTCGAGGAAGTCGACCATTGCGTCGAATGCCTTTTCGCGGCCGGGATCTTCATATGCGCTGAAGTGGTGGCCATCGATCATGGTGAGGCGCTTCGGGCCTGAGGCGCGGTCATAGGTGTCGAGAGCAACGGCAGTGGACGCAACTTCATCGTTGGTGGCGACAACCATGAGAAGAGCCGTTCCTCCGAGTGATGGCGCACAGGCTCCGGGATCAAATGGGGGTGTGGTCGTCATGACCATTGTTACGGAGTTCACCCAACCATTTTGAGGGCCGTGGGCGAGGAACCACTCTGAGGATTCCGGGTGGGGCAGAACTGCTGCTTCTATTCCGGTATCAAGGACAACCGCCATTGGTCCGATTTCACGTAGGCCCACATCCAGAGAAGCGTTATCGAATGCAACGCGCATTGCGACGAACCGTTGCTCGGCCTGTGTGGGATTCGCAATGAGGTCTCCCATGCCTGCGAACGGAGCATTCGCGATGACGGCTTTGATCTCGGGATGTAAAGCACCAAGAACAATTGCCTCGCCACCACTGAAGCTTGAGCCCCAAAGTGCGATCCGGTCGGGGTGGACCTCAGGCTTCGAGCGAAGTTGCTCAACGACTTCCCACATGTCGTGGGTTTGCACCCAAGGATTGACCACATTGCGCAGATCTCCAGAAGACTCGCCCAGTCCGCGATGGTCATAGAGATACACGACGTATCCAGCAGTCGCGAACTGCTCAGCAAACCACGGCAGACCCATTGCGCGGGTTGCGGAGAATCCGTGACTCATGATGACAGTGGGGGCAGATCGCGAATCTGTCTCTGGGAGGTAGAGATCGCCCGCAAGAACGGTGCCATCGCTCAGGGTTAGTGGAAGTGGTCGGGGAGCAGGAGCCATAGGTGCGATGCTAGGAAGGAACGAGGCACCGTATCGCCATAGTGGTGAAACAATGCTGGGGGAGTGAGGACCTTGGGTCATCCATTTCGCGATGTGGCGATCGTTGGCGTGTACAACACCAAGCAGGCCCGTGTGCTTGAAGGTCACGACTCGCAGTCCATTGCGCTTGAGGCTGCTCTCGGAGCGATCGCCGACGCAGGGTTAGAACCCAGGGACATTGATGGCGTCGTCGGCGGTATCGCTAGCAACTTTCTGTATCAAAGCCGTATTGGGCCAGCTTGGCGTTCGATGTCCCCACTCGGGATCCCTGCCGTTATCGAAGGAGCAATGGCTATTGCTTGCGGCCTTGCCAACAACGTGTTGATAGCAACTGGCGAAGCGGGGAGCTACAGGCAGCACGCATCGACAGCACCGTGGACGCGTCCAACAAATGAATTCGTGGCCGCATATGGCATGTTCACCGCCGCAGAGTTCGCACTGATGGCCCGTCGGCACATGCACATGTACGGAACAACGCCTGAATCAATGGCTCATGTCGCGGCGACAATACGCAATAACGGCCATGTGAACCCGGATGCGGTTTACTTCGGTCGCGGACCATTTACTGCTGCAGATGTGCTTGAAAGTCGAATGGTTGCCGACCCTTTCCATCTTCTCGATTGCGCGATGACTTCGGAGGGCGGAACCGCACTGGTTCTCACTAGGGCTGACCGAACTGAGGACACAGCAAAGACGCCTGTGTACCTGCTCGGCGGTGGCACTGACCACTACGGGCCGTCCTATCAGCATCCTCCGGTCTGGGATCTCGGGGGAGTCCGGCGACCAGACCTCATTGCAGGCCATGTTGGGCGAAGGGCCGCTGAAGAGGCGTTCGCCGTTGCTGGTCTTGGTCCATCAGATGTCGACGTCTGTGAGTTCTACGACCCGTTCTCTTTTGAGCTGATTCGCCAATTCGAAGCATTTGGCTTCTGCGCAGAGGGTGAGGGCGGCGACTACGTGATGTCTGGCGTCATCGAACCTGGAGGTCGTCACCCCATCACGACCGATGGCGGAACGATGTCATTTAGCCACGGCGGAGCGTCAGTACAGTTGTTTCAGCGAGTCATTCGGGGCGTCCAGCAGTTGCGTGGCGAATGCAGTTCCGCTCAGGTGCTCACTGCTGAAGTTGCAATGTGCACTGGCGGCGGCTCGGGTGCTCTCTTTACTGATGTTCTCCTCCTTGGAAAGGAACGACCATGAGTCTGCTCCTACCTCAGTCGGGTGATATCCCTCTTCCTCAGCCCGGTCCAATTTCTGAGCCGTACTGGCAAGGCTGCCGAGAGGGCGTCCTGCGTTTCCAGCGTTGTCTTGATTGCAGCGCCCCGACCCATACGCCTGCGTTGATGTGCGCAGTTTGCGCCTCGAGGTCTCTTGTGTGGGTCGATAGTTCTGGCAAGGGCGAGATCTATAGCTGGACTCGAGTGTGGCGTCCGGTGACACCGGATTTTGTGACTCCGTATGTGCCGGTCATCGTCGCGATGGAAGAGGGTTGGTTCATCCTTTCCAATCTTGTCGGCTGCGAAGACGACGCAGTTGCCATCGGCCTAGGGGTCGAGGTGGTCTTTCACAGCAGCGGCGGAGCTGACGACATCGTGCTGCCGTACTTCCAGTTGGTGTCGTAGCGGGCAAGCCCGCTCCACGGATACGACACCCGTGGAAATCACCGTTCCACCGGATGTTTTGCCGGGCCATCAGAGCCCGGGCTCCTAACGCGCCTAGTTTCAACCTCCGTGGGTAACCAAGAAGACCTGAACGGCCAGGACGATCTCGAAGCGCAATTGCAGTCAGTTCGATTGGGTTTGACCCGATTGCAACGATTGCTGTCGAGCCGACGGGTGCACGCTGGCATGGCTGGTGCTGCACGCGTTGTTCTCCCTCAGCAGGCGATGAACGTCTTGCGTGCGTTGGGCGACCGCGATCCATTGCCGGTCGGGGATCTCGCCCGGGCTGCACGAATGGATACAGGCGCTGTGAGCCGTCAGATTCGTGTGCTCGAAGAAGAGGGACTTGTTGAACGTCACTCGAGCCCTCAGCACGGAAGCATCGTGCTTGTTGTTGCTACTGAAGAGGGTAGAGCGATGGCCCGTCGATTCGAAAGAGTCCGAAGCGCGCAGCTTTCGCGTGCCCTCATCGAATGGACCCCCGAAGAGCGCGCTCAACTCGGTGCATTGATGTTGAGGCTGGTCGATGATCTTCAAGCGACCCCGTATCTGCAAACAGATGGAGATTGACCAGCAGCGCGATTAGTCGGGAATGACGACTGCTCGGCCTCGAAGCTCGCCCCGCTCCATCTTCTCGTAGGCCTCGGCGACTTGATCGAGCGGAAAGATGTCGACGTCGACGCGCAACTTTCCGCTCTCAGCGAGAGCGATGACTTCGAGGGTGTCTGCGATTGTTGGCGCTTGAAATGAGAACACCTCACCATCGCGCGGGAGCTTGTCGAACATAGTTCCGCGCAACGACCCGTTCCCAGCGCCGACGAGCGCATACGCGCCCGCTTTGCTGGTGCTCTGAAGTCCGTGCGTGATTGTCTGATCGATGCCCACAAAATCAAAGACTGCGTTTGCACCCCCGCCCAGAAGACGCTGGAGCTCTGACGTTGTGTCGTCATTGACTCCCTCAAGCACATCGTGGGCTCCGAGTTCGGTGGCATAGGTCAACCGATCAAGTGAAACATCGACAGCGACAACTCGCGCACTTGTGAGGGCCAGGAGGTGCTGAATGGCGTAGGCGCCCAGACCGCCGGCACCAATGACGACAGCCGTACCGCCTGGCGGGATCCGAGGCAAGGTCCGCTTCACCGCGTGGTAGGAGGTCGCGCCTGCATCGGTCAGAGGTCCAGCGACAACGGGATCAAGCGTGTGGAGTTTCACAAGTTCACGCGTGGTCGCGACCAGTACGTAACGAGCAAGGCCGCCATCTATTCCGTAGCCGCGACCAACGATTGAGTCGTCGCAGTTGTTGTCTTGACCACGAGCGCACCAAATACAGTGGCCGCAGGAATGGGGGCTCACCACCGCCACAGCATCACCAACCTCAAAGCCAGAAGCTCCGGCGCCAAGAGCAGCCACGTGGCCCCCGACCTCGTGACCGAGGGTGAAGGGAACACGCCAGCCGAGAGGCTCCATAAATGCTGCGGGGGCGAGTGCCATGCCTACGTCGGAATGGCAGAGTCCATTTCCAGCGACTTCGACAAGGATTTCCCCGGGTCCCGGGACAGGGATGGGCGTTTCGGTCAATTCAGGAGGATGCTCCCACTCAACGATGCGGTAGGCCTTCATCATTTCCGTCATGGGCTCATGATGACATGGACAGAGAAATCACGCCCGGTGGCGATGGGGGCAGGGTTGACGGGGCAAGATGTGTCGTCCGTAACGAGGAGGAATCCGTGGCTGAAGTGACGTCGGTTGAAAAGGCATCCACGATGTGGGAGTTAGTCGAGGCTCGTGCCGCTGCGACCCCTGATGTCGTTGCGCTCATCGAAGATGAACGCGAGATCACGTTCAAAGAACTTCGCGATATCTCCGAACGAGTCGCCGCCGGATTCCATGAGTTCGGAATGCGCCATGGTTCCCGCGTCACTTGGCAGCTTCCGACTCGTATTGAGACTGTCATCACGTCGCTTGCACTCGCGCGTATAGGTGCGGTGCAGAACCCAATCATCCCGATTTATCGAGACCGTGAAGTTGGGTTCGTTCTTCAGCAGACCGACGCTGAATATTTCCTGATCCCGGGTGATTGGAACGGCTTCGATTTCAACGCGATGGCCGGGCGCATCATGGACGATCTCGGCATCGAGCCCACGGTGATGATCGCGTATGACCAGTTGCCTCAGGCCGAGCCGTACACGCTTCCTCCAGCTCCGACCAACGGGGACGAAGTCCGTTGGATCTACTACACCTCCGGAACAACCTCTGCGCCCAAAGGTGTTCGCCATACTGACGGCACACTCATGGCCGGCGGCCTCGGTCTAGCGAACGCAGTTTCGCTTACTGCCGATGACATCGGATCGATTGCCTTCCCTTATGCCCACATTGCCGGGCCCGACTACCTGATGATGCTTCTGTATCGCGGTTGCGGCGCGGTGCTGATCGAGGCGTTCTCTTTGGATGTTGCAGTCGAATTGTTTGCTCGAAAGGGAGCAACAATGGCCGGTGGGGGTCCCGCGTTCTATCAGATGTATTTGGCGAAGCAACGTACGCAACCGGGTGAGAAGATCATTCCTTCGCTCCGGTTGCTCTCTGGTGGCGGCGCTCCGAAGCCACCAGAGATGTACGTCGAAGTGATGGCAGAAATGGGCATTCCCGTGTGTCACGGCTACGGAATGACCGAATGTCCGATGATTTCCCAAAGCGGTCCGGACGATACCGAAGCGCAACTTATGTACACCGACGGAAAGCCGGTAACAGCATGTGAGATCCGTATCGTCACGCTTGAAGGTGCGGTTGCATCGCAGGGTCAAGACGGCGAAGTTCGACTCAAGGGTCCAATGGTTTTCAAGGGTTACACCGATCCTTCTCTGAACGCCGATGCGTTCGACGACGAGGGATGGTTCCGCACTGGAGATGTTGGCCATCTCGATGCAGATGGTCATGTGGTTCTCACCGGTCGTCTTAAAGATGTCATCATCCGCAAGGGTGAGAACATCTCGGCCAAAGAGGTTGAAGACCTCCTTTACCAGCACCCAAAGGTCGGTGACGTTGCGGTGATCGGACTTCCCGACAAGGAGCGTGGTGAGCGAGTGTGCGCCGTCGTTGAACGCGCACCGGGAACCGAAGACCTTGAGTTTGGCGAAATGGTGTCGTTCTTGAAGGGCGCTGATCTCATGGTGCAGAAGATCCCCGAACAACTTGAGGTCGTTGACGAACTTCCACGTAACCAAACGCTACGCAAGGTGCTGAAGCAGGACTTACGCGACATGTACCGCGATAAACCATGGAGCCCCGCTCCACGATCGTAACTCCGCTCAGGTGAATAGTCGGTACACACCGAGGATCCCGTTGCGCACCCACGCAGGTAACGGTTCCTCGGTCAACTGGCCGCCACTGGCGTGGATGATTGATCCATTTCCCAGTGAAAGAACCACGTGCCCGTCCATCAACAGCACGTCCCCTGCGAGATCGGTTTCTTGGTTGTACTCGTCACCGACTCTCATTCGACCAAAGTCCCCGTCGGCGAGCATGGCATAGGTGGTCGTGGGGATGGCTATGCCGATCGCGGCAAAGGCTGTACTCACATAACCTGAACAGTCAAAGAATCCCTCGCCGAATCGGTTTGTTCCGGGTGGGCATTCCGGGTCTTGGGGCCGAACATCTGCGCCAAGGCACTGTGAGTAGGGCGTACCGAGTCGCAACCGTGACCATGCAATGAGTGCGGTGCGTGCAGCTTCAGCAGATTCGCCATTGAATGCGGAAGTTTCGAGGTAGTCAAGTGCTGATTCCACGCGCGGATCCAGGGGAATCTTCCCCAATCTGATGTCAGTAGTTTGGGCAATCTGGCGCGACGATCCGAGGATGGCTTCGGTGAGTGATGCATTTTTCGTGAAGGCATTGAGCGCCCGATAGATGCCTTCGTTTGTACTGAGGTCACTTCTAGCCGAGCAGAGCACGCGTCCGGCAACGACGGCTGAGGAGTAGAGCCATTCAGGTGACGACTCGACAGCTCCATCAGGAGAGAACTCCAGCCATTGGGCCGGGAGAACCTGAAGCGGTCCCACTCGCAAATCACTGATGGGGGACAAATCGACTCGACCGCCATCAACGTCCGCAGTCGGAGCCCCAACGAGACCAATCAGACGATTCGAGGACAAGCCGCCAATCTGGAGTTGTGATTCTGCGGTCCGTCCATGATTGGTCATGATCCTTCCAATTCCGGCAAAGAGCGCAGCGGGAACATCGCAACCCCCGTCCGTTTCTTTCAGCGTCGACGACGCTCTCCGGTACGCACTAAAGGCCGCCCCGGGAAGAGTTGGGGCAACCTGCTTGAGCAGTTGATCAAGATTGGTAAGCGGGCCTGCTGCCTTCTGCTCCATTGCTTCGACTCGAGATTGAGCCCGATTCTCAATGTTCTCGGCGCTGCGGGCCTCATCAAGCGCTGCATCTAAACCCTTCTGAGCGCTGCGCACTTCGCGTTCGTCGGATCGGAGTCGCGACGAAGCGAGGGCAACTCCGCGTTGCGACCCTGCATCTGCGTCGACACCCCGCCCGCCCCGATCCATGTACGCGTGCACGGCAAGTGCCGCGAATCGGGATCGGTTCTCAGCGAGACGCTGACGAGCAGACTCGAGTGCCGTCGATGCAGTCTCAACTCGTTCACGTATTTCGAGGCGATCGCTTTGGACGACCTGAAGCTCACCAATAGCGCCGACGAGAGGCTTCAATTGACTCTCGTAGGCGGAGAGTGCCTCTTCAATCTCGTCTTCTGGAGTAGCACCCGCTGGCAGTTGGCGCGACACCACGAGGGTTGCGGTCAAGGCCAGAACAAGGAAAACAGCAGAGAAGCGCTTCATCATCACCATTGGTTGCGCATCGATGGATGCGCTCAGGTTCTGACCTTAGAAACGCCAGATGGACAGCGCCTTTCGTTAAGGCGAATCAAAGGGAAATCTAAGGTTGCGAAGAGGCGTCAGCGAAGAGTGACCGGGCGACTCTTGATGACCTCTTCAAAGAAGTCATTTCCCTTATCGTCAACAACAACAAACGCCGGGAAGTCTTCGACTTGGATCT
>SYBH01000048.1 GCA_005787345.1 Actinomycetota bacterium | reverse complement strand
CCGGCGACACCGACGGCAACGACACCGACGTAATACCGATGCGCCGTCGCGGTACCAGCGACGACATCGCCAAAGGTGTGTTGTTCATGATGTCCGATATGTCGGCCTACGTCACCGGTCAGGTGTTGTGCGTCGACGGTGGAACCTCAGTGCGCCCCACATATAACGACAGCGAAGAACTCCCTGTGTTTGTACACAACGAGGAACTTCGCGCCCGTCTCAGAGACTGGTAAATCGTCCGCCGCTGACAACCAGTGTTTGGCCGGTGACATAACGCGCTTCGTCGCTGCACAAAAACACCGACGGTGGCCCAATATCGGTTTCGGGATCACCGAGGCGACCCAGAGGAACAAGCCCTTCGATGCGCTTCACGCGTTCGGGTTCGAGAATTTTCATGTTCTCGAGCGCCGGCGATATCGCCAATGGCGCCACGCTGTTAACGCGGATGTGATCAGAGCCCCATTCACGAGCAAGGGCGCGCACGAAGCCACGTTGTGCAGCTTTCACCGCGCTGTAAAACGGTGCACGCTCAGATCCTTCGATGCCTGCAGGTGAACTCATGAGCAAGTACGCGCCCTGAGTCTTTTGCAGATGCGGGTAGGCCTGCACCGCAAGGCGCCAGGTGGCGCGCACGGTTACCGACGAATGGTCTTCCCATTCTTCGAGTGTGGTGTTTTCGAAATCCGTCGCTTCGCTCGAACGACCGCTAACAGCGTTATGCACCACCGCGTCGAGACGACCGTAATCGGCAACTAACTGTGCAATTGCGGCAGCGCTCTGCTCAGCATCGGTGACATCACAGCGCAAGATCACTGGTGTACCGCCTGCAGCAGCGACATCAGCCGCAGTTTCCTCGGCTGCTTCTGGTCGACGCACGCCGATGCCAACAATCGCACCCGCTGACCCAAAAGCGGCGGAAACGCCGCGGCCCACACCGGCACCCGCTCCAGTCACGAGAACAACGCGGCCCTCCATCAAACCTTGAAGTCCGCTCATGGCTGCATCACCGTTCCGCGATCAGCAACCAGAAGTGTGCCGGTAATGGCAGCAGCTGCTGGCATGGCCAACATGTCGATAAGGCCAAGAACATCGTCAACCGCTGAACCTGGCGGCAACGCCGGTTGACCGAGCACCGGCACTACCGGCACACCGACACCTCCAGCATCACCCTCAACGTCATCGCCGAGCATGAATGCGCCAAGTTCCACTTCGATTGTGTTCACCGTGATTGACCGTGCACCCCACCGTCGGGCAACTGCTTTGGCCATCACCCGTATGGCTTCAACTGCGCTACACAGCGGAACGAGATCGGCCACACCGGTGGTCGCCACCGTCGGCAGGATGAGGACGACGCGACCGCCGTCGGCAATGACCGTGTGTACTTGTTGCAACACAACGAATGCGGCTCGCATCGGATACTCCGCCGCCTGATCCCAGTCCTCTTCTGAGAGCGACGTAATCGGAGCAGCGCGAAATGCCGATGGATCAATCGCCGCAAGAACAACGCGATCAACCGTTCCTGATCCAACAAGCGAGCGGAGTGCCCTGCTGACGGCATGCGCATCGGCGAGGTCGAGTGATAGATCAGTCTCGATCACCGCATCACCTCGATCCCGAAGCTTCTTGGCTACCGATGCTCCGATCCCCGATCCTGTTGTGATGACAAGGGTGCGTGATGATGTCGCCATACCGATCCTCCTAAGAGCGAAACGCTAGTGCCCCACTTCTTCGAACGGATCACCCTCTACCGGTAGCCTCGGCCGGTGGACAGGGGCAAGCAACGACGGGTACTTGTCGCAACGATGCTCGGTGTTTTTGTCTCGGGCTGGCCCGCGGTCATTCTCGTTGCTGCGCTTCCGGAAATCGGTGACAACCTTGACGCGTCCACCTCGACGCTTTCGTGGGTGCTTTCGCTTCCGATGCTGGTCGGTGCCGTCATGCTTCCCACCTTCGGTCGACTGGGCGATCTTAAAGGTCAGCGGCGAGTCTTCCTGATCGGCCTCACCGTGTGCGGTGCCGCCGCAATCCTCACCGCATTTTCATGGAATGCAGCCTCGCTCATCATTTTTCGAACCATCAGCCAGACCGCCGGCTTTGCCACCGCACCGACCGCAGTTGCGCTCATCATGGAAACGTTTCCACTCGATGCTCGCCCCAAGGCTCTCGGCATGTGGGCGTTTGTTTCCGCTGCCGCACCGGCTCTTGGTCTGGCCTTTGGCGGCCCAATGGTCGAGGTCCTCAGTTGGCGCGGCGTTTTCCTCGCGCAGGGTGTTCTCGCTCTCGCGTTTCTCCCGTTCTGCTTGCGCTGGCTCACCGAGACACAACGTCGATCCAACATCGGTTTCGATATCGCTGGCGGTATCACCCTCATGTTGGGAACCGGATCAATCCTGCTCTATCTCGATCGAGGTGGATCCTGGGGTTGGACCCAACCAATCGGGTTGGCATTACTCGTTGCCGCACCGATGCTCATTCTTTTATTTATCCGCATCGAAAAGCGCGCCAAGTTTCCTCTCCTACCCACTGGCCTTCTCGCCAATCCCGCCTATTCGATGCCCGCAGTTTCTGAATTCTTTTCGCAGGCCTCGAGCAACGCTGTCTTCTTCAGCGCTCCGCTCCTTCTTCAGCAGCGGTTTGGAAAATCAGTTGCCGAAACCGCATTCCTCATGCTGCCACTGCCACTTGGCATGTGCTTCGGAGCAATTCTCGGAGGCCGTGTCGCTGCAAGATTCGGTGAGCGCCGGGGTGGACTCATCGGCACCACATCTATGGCCCTTTCGATGCTGCTCTTCCTTGCTGGGTACGACACCGAATCAATGGGACTTGTCACTCTGGCTCTCATCATTCAGGGAATCGCCAACGGATTCGTTCGACCAGCAGTCGCATCGGCTGGTGGCGCGGCACTGAGCCCTGAGTACTTCGGTGTCGGCATGGCCACATTGCGCATGATCGCGTTGCTCGGATCAACGATGGGCATCAGCATCGCGCTTGCGGCATCGGCCATCGGTGGCTTCAGGGCGATCTACTTCACCACATTTGCCCTCGCCCTGCTCTCAACAGCAACCATGACTCGGGTCGTTTCCCACAAACGCTTTACGGGCACGCCCGAAGAACGCAAAGCTCAGGAACGCGAACTCATAAAAGACATGGAAACCGAAGCCGGCCTCACCACACTGCCTGCTTTTGAAGGCTGACTATGACTGACTCAATTACCACCCCAAACGCCGTTCTCTACCTCGCGACCTGGCTTCCAGCGCACTTGCATATGCAGTTCTCGGCCTGGTGCGATGACCACCATCGCGAGCAACTCGTGCTCCCCGGTTTCCGGCGGGCACGACGCTTCGAGTGGATAGCCGGCGGGCGCGACGACGATCCACCGCAATACCTCACCATGTATGACCTCGACTCCCTTGCGACACTCGATACCGAGGCGTATGTCGAACACACGAAATCCTCAGGCGGCCTACCCGATTTTCTTCGCGGACACATTCGAGTGCAGCGGCGCGATTGCAACCTACTTGCGGCCCTTCCCAGTTTTTGGTGGCCACCAACGCCTACGCCGATTCTCAATCTCTTTCAACTGAACGACGATGAGTTAGCTGTTGGTCTTCAGGAATACATTTCGAAGGTCACAGCAACCTCAGCATCGCCAATTCCCAACTTCACTCTTCGAGTTATCGATAGCGATGATGACGAGCCGATCGTATTGGTCGATCATGACGACGCGACCACAGTCCTGATTGACACGATCAC
Organism: Actinomycetota bacterium; assembly: GCA_005787345.1. Classification (GTDB taxonomy): domain Bacteria; phylum Actinomycetota; class Acidimicrobiia; order Acidimicrobiales; family Acidimicrobilacustridaceae; genus Acidimicrobilacustris. The sequence continues at coordinate 35,220 of SYBH01000048.1, read as the reverse complement.
CGCTGCAAGTGGATCGCTGCGCTCATCTTGGCGCTGTGTCTTTGATGAACAGTCCAACGGGTCTGAACAGGCATAGCTCCGCAGCCTTCTAGGATCACGAAATCGAAATCTTGATCATTTGCTCCGGTAATACCTGTCGATCGCCAATGGCGATGGGCCTCCTTGCGTATCACCTGACACTTCGCGGCATGGAAGCACGCGTGCACTCTGCCGGAACTCTTGGTTGGGGCGGACCAGCAACCAACCATGCCGTCGAGACTCTCGCTGCTCGGGGCCTTGATCTCTCTGAACACGAAAGTCGCCGTATCAAGGGCGAAGACGTTGCCGAAGCTGATCTCATCATCGGCGTGACTCGTGATCATGTTCACGGCATCGTCATCCATGACCATGCCGCACTTGAACGGACCTTTGTTATGGGCGAGATCGTCCGGCTGGGCAACAAGATTGGGCCCCGCAAACCTGGGCAATCGGTTCGCGAGTGGTGCGCCACCGTTGCAGCACTGCGAACCCCGAACAGACCTGCCGGAATTGCCGCTGACGACATTGCTGATCCCGTTGGCGAGGGCCTTGAGGTCTACGCCGCCACCGCAGACAAACTCGACAAACTCTGCGCCGCAACCGCCGCTCTCCTCGTCCCTGATGGCGGTCATGGGGAAGTGGTCGATATCGACCCGCTCCCCGGAATCTGATCAGCGGTCTGCCCTAGAATAAGCAAATGGGAAAATTCGCAAATAGCAAAGCGCTGGCTGGAGCCAGCTTCGGTGTTCTGAAAAGCGAGAAGAAGCTCGCCGCCATTCCTGCAGTTTCAGCCATCACCTGCGGCATCATTGCAGTGGCCGTTGGTGGCGGCGTTGTTCTCACCGCCGATTTCATTGCCAATCCTGCGCCCGGCCAAGACGATTTTTCTCTCACGCCTGCGTCATGGGCGATTGGCATTGTGGGACTGTTCATCATCGGTCTCGTTTCGCAGATATTCGCCGCCACTCTCATCGCCGCCGCCAATGAACGACTCGATGGTGGCAGTTTCACCATGGGTCAGGCATTTTCCAAAGCAACAACTCGCACGCCCTCGATTCTCGGTTGGTCGGCGATCAACTCGACAGTTGGTCTCGTTCTTCAAGCGATTCGCGACAAAGCCGGATTCCTCGGCGACGTTGCTGCTGGTCTTATCGGCGCAGCCTGGAACGTGGTGACGTGGCTCGTGCTTCCGATCATCATCATCGAGGGCATCGGCCCAATCGCTGCAATTAAGAAGTCTGCAAATCTCTTGAAAACGACCTGGGGCGAGAACCTCTTCGCACAGGCCGGCATTGGCCTCATCGGGTTCCTCCTGATGCTGCCGGGCATCTTGATCTTCGGCGGATTGAGCTTCGTCCTTCCCGTCGTCGGCATTCCGCTTCTGTTCATCTGGGTTGTCGTCATCAGCTGCCTGATGTCTGCACTCGGCGCGATCTACCGCACGGCTCTCTACCGCTTCGCAGTTGGTCTTCCGAATGGCGACGCGTTCACGCAGGATGAACTTTCCGGAGCCTTCAAGCCAAAAGTGAAGTCCGGACGCAAGAACTAATTCGCATTAACTGCCGGATTCTTCGGTCGGTCGAACTCCCACGGGCCAACCTTCGACAACAACAACTTCATTCGTAAGCGGCGGGACCCAGCCCTCGCCATCGATCCAACGACGAACGACACGGCCCGGCACGCCCACGACAACGCTGTGATCGGGTATGTCGCCGCGCACAACGGCACCTGCGGCAATCGCACAGTTGCGACCAATGTTGGCGCCCGGCAACACGACAACGTTTGTGCCGATCCAAGTTCCTGAACCAACGCGCACGGAAAAACCCTGCAACACCTGCTTGCCCACCGGAAGCCAAGGATCGGCGTAGGTGTGATTGTGGTCAGTGAAGTACACGTTGGGAGCGATCGTGACATCGGCTTCAAGCACGATCGAATGGCGAGCCACAAACCAGCAGTCCTTACCCACCGTCGTTCGATCACCGATTTCAATCACCGGGGGCGAATCGGCCGGGTACGTCTCGGTAGGCATACCCACCGCGAGGGTCGTGCCGGCACCGATGAAACAGTCCTCGCCGAGGTGAATGGCATGGGCGTTGTAGCAATCCCCCTGAGGGAACGCGACGTAACTGCCGCGTCCCATTGATCCGTAACGACGAGCCAGCGGATGCTCAGCGTTGATCGCACCAGCAAGGCGAAGTCGATCCCATGCGGCGTTAATGACCGTCGTCGCGACGGAACGAGACTGCGCCTTCAAGCGATCAGACCAAGACATGAATTGTCACTTTAATTGACGGTAGTCTGAACACTTTCCTGTCCCGGAGTTTCGATGGCCACCATCAGATCACATGTCAGAGTCCACCGAAGCGCTGACGACGTTTGGAAGGTCGTCGGAGACCCAACACGCATCGTGCAGTGGTTCCCGGGCGTCACCGCCGTGACCGTTGAGGACAACATCCGCACGCTCACTCTCGCAGCAGGTCTGCCTGTCTTCGAAGAGATCGTCACGCTCGACAATCGCATGCGCCGTTTCCAGTACCGCATCACCGGCCCACTTCCCGTGAAGTATCACCTCGGCACGATGGATGTCATCGAAGATGGTGAACCGGGCTGCCTGCTCATGTACTCCACCGAAATTTCTCCCGACCCGATGGCCTTCGTGCTCGACGGCGTCATTTCCGAGGGCATCGAAAATCTTGCTCGCATGCTGAACGACCACACTGAGGATGAACGCTGATGGGTCGCAAAATTCTTTTCATCACTACCGATCAGATGCGTTACGACGCAATCGGTGCCAATGGCGGAAACGTTGCCCGCACACCAAACATTGACTCCTTTGCAGCTAACGGAATTTCCTACGACCGTGCACAACCACAAAATGTCGTGTGCATGCCATCACGCTCCACGATGGTGACCGGCCAGAACGTTGGTACGCATGGCGTGTGGATGAACGGTGTTCCACTTCCCGTTGAATCACCAAGTGTTGCTGCAGTTCTCAGCGATGCCGGCTACCGCACGGCACTTATTGGTAAGAGCCACTTCGAACCACTGCTCGACCCGTTCTTGCGCTTCGAAGAAAACCGTCAGGGTTTTGCTGGCGCCACAGAAGGCCACCGCGGTTTCGATCACATGGAACTCGCGACCCATGGCGCGGCCGGATTCACGCATTACTCACGTTTCATTCGCAAAGAACATCCCGAAGCCATCGGCATGTTCTTTCAGGTGCTTGACGGCGATCTTGAAGTCAGCGATGTTCCTGGCGGTGATTCCGGCGCTCCGCAGATCAAACACAATGCTGTTCCGCGCGACTGGTATCACACCGACTGGGTTGCCGATCGAACGATTTCGTGGCTCGACGGTTTGAATGCTGACGACGACTGGTTCTGCTGGATGAGTTTTCCTGATCCTCACCATCCGTGGGACCCACCCGAATCTGAACTGCACCGCGTCGACTGGCGCGAACTCGATCTGCCCGTGGGTTACCCGCAAAACCAAGCCGAACGAGAAGCAATCATCGATTCCAAACCGCGTCACTGGCGCCTTTGGTACGACGGAACACTCGTGAGCAATTACGAAGCGCCCGGCAAATGGGTTCCCGCAACCCTTACCGCCGATCAAATTCGCGAAGTCAATGCAATGGCGCATATCGAAAACGAGCTCATCGACGAAGCCATTGGCCGCGTGCTTGCTGCGATCGACGCCAAGGGTTGGAGCGAGGATCTCGACATCGTGTTCACCACCGACCACGGCGAGTTCCAAGGCGATTTCGGGCTGCTCTTCAAGGGCCCGTACCACGTTGATTCGCTTATGCGCCTGCCGCTTATTTGGCGTCCCGCACCCTCAGCCGGCGGTGGCATCGATGCCACCGCACGCGTGTCGCAGCCCGTTGGCTTGCTTGATCTCGCGCCAACCTTCTGCACCATTGCTGGCGTTCAACCGCCGGAATGGATGGAAGGCCATCCGTTGCCCATCGACGATGCCGATGCAGTTGCTCGTGGTTTCGAGCGAGTCACCACCGAATGGGATAGCCGTCAGCCCGACGGCACCGAGATCCATCTGCGCACGATCATGCGTGACAATTTCGTATGCACGACCTATCAGCCCGGTACCGTGCACGACGGCACCGAGGGCGAGCTCTACGACCTTGTCCTCGATCCATTGCAGCAGGTCAATCTGTGGGACGACCCCGAACGCCGTGCGCTGCGCGACGAACTTCTGATCGATCTTGCTGCCAACTTTGTTGAGCCCCGCGAATTCCGACACGCCGAAGCGCCTGTCTGATATTTCGCTGGTTACAACAAGCCCGCAAGCATTTCGAGGGTTTCGTCGCGATTGTCATAAGGAACAGCTACGAATTCAGTCGCGCCCGCTTCGAAGATCTTTTCGATGCCGGCTCGAACCGCTGCCGCGTTACCAACAAGTGCGACATCGGCCGGACCCTCAACGCCTTCACGATCAAGCATCGCTCGGTACGAAGGAAGGAATCCGTACACCAGGAATTCCTCGGCGGCCTTGGCGCGTGCACCGGCTTCATCGTCAGTGACACACACCGGCAACGCGCACACAATTCGCGGTGCGGGGCGACCGGCTTCGGCTGCAGCCTTATTGATGGTCGGCGCAATATGCGAACCAATCGTGGTCGGACCAGTCATCCAAGTAGCTGTTCCCTGCGCCATACGCGCGGTGACATTCAGCATCTGCGTGCCCAGTGCAGCAACGAGCGTGTCGACTGGCGTTGAATCGGGGATGTCGAGCCCAAGGTGACCATGCAACGTTTCACCGGCAAAGTCGGCCGCTTCGCCATTCAAAAGCGGCATAAGGATGTTGAGGTATTCGCGAAGGTGACGAACGGGCTTGTCGAAGGTCATGCCGAACATTCCCTCGATCACCATCTGATGCGACAGACCAATACCGAGTGTGAAACGGCCGTCGGCAACCTGCTGCACCGTGCGCGCCTGTGCCGCCAACATCGCAGGGTGACGCGGATAGGTGGGAACAACTGCGGTGCCCAGACGGATCTTCGGCACTTCGCGCGCAACTACCGTGAGCGCGGTGAGCGTGTCGAGGCCAAAGATCTGTGGCATCCAATAGGACCCGAAACCTGCGTCGGCGAAAAGTCGTCCGTGTTCAACTGCCTTATCGACAGTCTCAGGTTGGCTAAAGATTCCAATTTCCATGATGACTCCTGGTGTTTACTCAACTAGATGCTGGAGAGCGACCGCGTGTGCTTCGAGTACTGCGGGTGAATGAGGTGGCGGCAAATACACAATGCCCATATCGAGGCCGGCTTCGGCATACGCCTCGGCCTGCGCAACAGCAACTCCGGGATCGTTGACGTCGGCCAAAAGATGGGTTGAGGTCATGATCTCGGATGGATCACGACCAATACGTTCGCATTCGGCCCACAACAGATCGCGCGATGCCTTCCACGAATCAACCGGTCCGCCAGGGAAGTTCCAGTGCTGGGCCCAACGAGCCGCAGCGGGAAGTGTGCGCTTAGGACCAGCCCCACCGATACAGATTGGCGGATGCGGCCGCTGAATTGGCTTTGGCTCGCAATAAGCATTCGTAAGCGTGAAGTGCTGGCCGCTGAAGTTCGAAACTTCATTGGTGAGTAACGAGACAATCACTTCGAGTGATTCATCGAACATGTCGAATCGTTCAGTAAGCGTCGAACCAAGACTGATGCCGTAGGCGTCGGCTTCTTCATCATTCCAGCCGGCGCCAAGACCAAGTTCGAGTCGACCATTCGAAATCACGTCGACGGTCGCAGCCATATTCGCCATCACCGCCGGGTGGCGATACGGAAGGCCAGTGACGAGTACGCCAACACGAATGCGCTTGGTCGCCTGCGCAAGAGCAGTGAGTGTCGACCACCCTTCCAGACAGGGACCATGCGAATTATCGGAATTGATGGGATAGAAGTGATCGAAGTTCCAACCCGATTCATACAGTTCAATGTCGTCTGCGGCCTGCCACACATCGAGCATCGCTTGCCATGTCGTGTGTTGAGGTGAGGTCTTGAATCCGAAGCGCACCCCGTGAGGCTACTGATTTCAGCGCAGCTCAGTCGTCGAAACCGCCGCGGCGATCGCGTTTGCGCGCTGCCTGACGACGCTTGGCATCAAGCCGACGTTCCACTGCTCCCCGACCCGGCCGTGTGGGCCGACGGGGCTTCTCGACCCGTAATGCTCCGGCCAATTTCTGACGTAACCGGTCGAGAGCTAAACGACGATTCCGCAACTGTGATCGTTCATCATCAGCCGAGACGGTTACGACCGATCCCAAACGATCGATAATGCGCTGGCGCTGGTACTGCGACAACGACCCCGAAGCCTCAGCATCGAACCGAACTTCGGCTCGGGTATGGGCCCGATTCGCGTGCTGACCACCAGGCCCTCCGCTTGGCCCGAACGTCCAGGTGAGTTCGTGGGCAGGGATCAGCACCGATGCGGTGACTCGCAGTGCGTCCTCCTCGGCCATACCAACGAGCCTAGGAGCCGACCCGATCTACGCTGCGACCTATGGACGCACAGGAATGGCTCACGACATTTGCCGACCGGCTCGGGCTCGGCCCGCTCTCGCAAGCAGACATTGATGTCCTACTCGACCTCGCCAGTGTTGCTGCGCACACCTCGGAACGACTTGCTGCTCCGCTGACGTGCTTTCTTGTCGGGAGATCAGGGATTTCTCCAACTGAAGCAAAGGCCATCGGCGACGAGATCGCTGCCGGCCAAGTTGGTTCAGCCTAGGAACGACGTCTCAATAGCCGGCTGATCGGACTCGCCGAAGCCCCGCTTCCCGTAAACGCCGAACGAGCTCCCGAGAAGGAACCGGTTCTGCCCCCAACGAAATCGCTCGATCGCGATAGTCGGTCGGGACATCGTAATGATCTCCCTGAAATGCTCGTCGAGGAATACCGAGTTGCTCGGCAAACTCGTGCAGTTCCTCAAAACTTGTGTCGCTTACAAGGTGTGCCCACTTACGACCTTCGAATGGCCAAATCGCGGCGTCAACAAGCACGGTCACGGTTCGACGCTACCGCTCAATTCTTGGGGAAGGGCCCATCTGTTTCTCGGCAGTTGCGCCGCATCGAAACGTTGGAAGAGTTCATCCAGCGATGGACTTTCGCCTTCTTCCGCCAGCCCTAACGAAACAGCGAACACATCGCGCACGGCTGCGGGGGTTCGGCCCATCGCTTGTTGGTCATCAAGCGTCACTGCACCGTGGCGTTTCGCGAGACGTTCACCGTCAGGGCCAAACACAAGTGGAACGTGGAGATAGTCCGGCGCGTCCACACCTAACAACCGAGCGAGATGAATTTGCCTCGGTGTCGTCTCCAATAAGTCGTCGCCACGCACAACTTCACCTATGCCCTGCTCGGCGTCATCGACAACTACCGCGAGGTTGTAGGCCGGAGTTCCATCGGCTCGACGGATGACAAAGTCGTCAACCGCTCCCTCGTAGAACCCAGCGAGCCGATCAGTAAACGACACCACCGCACCACCCGACCGAAGACGAAGCGAAGGCGCACGTCCAGACGCTTCTCGCTCGGACCGTCCAGCACTATCAAGCGTGCTGCAGGTTCCGGCATACGCGCCCGCAGGTCGCGCCCCGTGAGGAGCAGCAATGGACTCGGCTGCTTCGGCCAGCACCTCGCGGCGAGTGCAAAAACACGGGTAGGTGAGGTCGTCGGCAATCAATCGATCGATTGCGGCCCGATACAACTCCAAACGCTCCGATTGCCGCACGACATCGCCGTCGTGGGTGAGCCCCAACGCCGCAAGATCACGCACCGCCGATGCCTCGTGTTCGGTCCGACACGCGACCTGGTCCATGTCTTCACTGCGGAAGAAGAACTGCGATCCACTTGAGCGAGCAGCCAACCATGCCACGAGTGCCGTTCGAAGATTTCCGAGATGTAGCGAGGCCGTTGGGCTCGGGGCGAACCTTCCGTTAGGCACCGTAATCAGTCACTTAGAGACGAGTCTGGATTTCCGACCACAGCGCTTCATAAGCGCGTGCGGGTTTGCTGCCTTTGCCGTAGGCGCCGACTGGTTCACGATGGACACCCATGCGCTCAATGTCGGTGGAGTTGGGAATCGTTGCTTCGAGTAACTCGGGATGTGCCGCACGGAGGTCGTTCATAAACCGTCGATGCAACCGTTTATGACGATCGACCATCGAGAAAAATCCGAGGATCTTGAGTTCGCGAACCATGTCGGGGTTTTCCTCGACGAAACGATCAAGTTGTTCGTAGGTACGCAGCGACAGTGTCGTGGGAATTGTTGGCACGAGCAGGGCATCGGCGGCACGAAACACGCTTTCGGACGTAAGCGAAATGCTCGGCGGACAATCAAGAAACACATAGTCGTACTCTTCGGAAACCTGACGAAGCGCGCGCCGGATGCGAACAAGCGGCTTCTTGGCATCGTCGAGCCAAAGATCGAGATGGCGATAAGAAAAGTCAGCGGGCACAAGATCGAGATTGTCGAAGTCGGTGGCTTTGATGGCATCGCCAAGTTCAAGTGAACCGCGAACGATGGCTTTTCCGCCGCCCTTCACCTTTGGCTTCACCCGAAAATAGAACGTTGCCGCCCCCTGGGGATCGAGGTCCCAAACGAGAACGCGATTTCCGTGGGCAGCAGCAACGTGAGCAAGATTCACCGCAGTTGCAGTTTTCCCGACTCCACCTTTGATGTTGTAGGTGGCAAGAACCTTCATCGCTTCTTCTTTCGGGGCTCTAGTTGATCAAAGGCTCGCTGCACTTTTCGATTGTCGAATTGACCAAAAGTTTTTGAGAACGATGCTCGGGCTTCGGCGCCTCGAACTCCAAGTTGTTCGATAACTCCGCCAATGGCCATGAGGGCAGAATGGTCGTCAGCCCCTTCGAGTTCGCCGGCAAGTTCGAGTAACGCGTTGGCCTGCACCTCAGTGTCTTGGAATTCGCCCAGGTCATCTTGCACATCGCGCAGCGGACGCAGAATCGTTGCCAATGCCTTCTCGTTAAACAAGGGGGAAAAGCACTCCAACAAATACCGGAGTCGCTTTCCTTCTTTACGAAGTTCATGCAAAGCAATTGCCGGTGACTTTTTTGAAATCTTTCGGCCGTTCTTTACCAGCTGCCGGTTCGCCTTCTCGACACGGCGCAAAACAATCCGGAGCACGGGTTCGTCGGCGAGATCGCCACAACCAGTCCAAGCGTCGTCATCGGCAAGGAACGAAAGCCACGCAGTTCCGAATTCAGCACGACGCATTGAGCGCAGTTCTACCGTCATTGCAGCGTGGCAATCGGCTCGGTGACGTTCGAGAATCCCCTTGAATGGGACGAGTTCTTCGCGACGCGACGGCGGGAGCGTCGCTGCGAGTTCCGGGAATTCAATGAGATGCACATCGGCATCACGGGTTGGTGTCGTGACATCGCCGAGCCAGCGATACTCATGACGGAACCGATCGCGAGATTCTGGGTCAACAACGTCGTCGCCATCTTGCAAAATTGTTCGGATGCGCCGAACCGCTACGCGAAACGCGTGCAGATCTTCTGGGTCATTACCGCTCAGCACACCCGAAAACGATTTCGTGATGGCATCGCTGAGATCTTGGAAGACGGCACGCCATGCGCTCGCTGCCGACATTGTGGGCACGAGTGCAGCGCCGTCTTCCCCACTACCCGCACCGCGTCCCTCGCTCGCACCTTGTTGCGCGAGTTCCCTCATGGGAGTCACCGACGCAGAAAGTGCGACGCTGCGCTTCAGTTTCTTTTCGAGCGCCGATGCTTCGTCTTCGTAGCCCCGTAGCGGCAGGACTTCGAGCAGCATCGGCAGCGTGATGCCATCGATAGTTTCGGAGCGATCAAAGATGATTCGCGCAGTGGTCTTCTCTTCATCGTCAAGACACGCCAATACTGCGATCTGGGAGTTCACCGTTGGACCGGCAACCAACTCGCCTCCGTCGACCAACGTGGCCAGCCTCGCAAATGCTGGGGAATCAGGAAGCTCGCTGGACTGCACTGGCGGAGTGGACGACACACACGGGTCGTGCACGAGCACTCGACCCTCGGCCGCCCATGTGAGCGTCGGCGTTCCATCGCCCGAAGGCCGGCGGAATTCGAGCGTGGTCTCGGCCCGTTCGAGCGTGCCGGCAGGAGTGTCGAGCCAACTGCGCTGGCCTTCATCAAGGCTGAGGAGGCGCAGTCCGAGGTGGTCGGTAAGCACGGCAAGCACCGAAGCGAAATCACCAGCAGCAGTGACCTCGTAGCGACGCATCTTGCTCACAAACCCTCACTCCCACACAGACGAATGTGAAATGAGGCTAGTGGTGATAGCAGTTGCGATGGGTCACTTACGCGGTGGGCGCGGCAAGAACGGACTCGTGCGGCGCACGTAGTCCTCGTACCCCGGTCGGCGCTTCACCAGTGACTTCTCAAGCAAGGTCACACCCGACACCCGACGCAACAATGTGGTCATCACAATCGGGCCGATGACACCGAGCCAGGCCCAACCGCCAGCACCCAGTGAAACAAGAAAGACCCCGCACCACACACTGGCATCGCCGAAGTAATTGGGATGACGGGTGTAGCGCCACAGTCCGCGATCCATGACCTGGCCAGCCGAAGCCGGGTCGGCTCGAAAGGCTTTCAGCTGCGCGTCGCCGATGGATTCAAATCCGAAACCGACGAGCCAAACAATGGCACCAAGGATGAGTGGGAGCACCCACCATGAGGTCTTCGTGGCGATGCCGATACCGAACTGCAACGGCAGCGAGACAATCCACATGAGGATTCCCTGGAACACGTACACAGTTCCGAGACTGACGAGCCAGAACTTTGCGCCGTGCTTCTTGCGCATGGCCTTGTAGCGGTAGTCCTCGCCATGGCCGAAGTTTCGGATGAAGAGGTGCAGCGACAGTCGCACTCCCCAGATCGTGACGAAGGTAAGCAACACGCCGGTACGGAGTGCGTTGACGTGTTGATGCATCGCGGCGAATGACACCCAGCCCACGACAACGAATCCAAGAGACCAAATCGGGTCGACGATCGAAGCGTTTCGAAGAAACAGGCTCACCACCCACGTCGAAATCATGACGATGGCGATTGCGAGCGCGGACCACGCGAAGACTGACCAATGCATAAACAGGACCCTACGGGCTGGTTGTTTATTCCGCTTGTTTTTTGGGTGGGTCAGCGAGCGTTTACTGCACGCAACGCGTCGACAAGGATCGCTGCGCCCTCGGCACATTCCTCATCGGTAAGCGTGAGCGGCGGCGCTACGCGCAGGCAATTGCCATACAGGCCGCCCTTACCAATGAGGAGTCCGTTTTCGCGGCACTGCTCGAGAACTGCAGTCGCTGCAGTCGCATTCGGTTCGCGGCCGTCGGCACCTACAAGCTCAATGCCGACCATGAGGCCCTTACCCCGAACATCACCAACGATGGACAACTCATCGATAAGAGGGCGCAGCGCCGCAATCATCGTTGCCCCCTGGTGCAATGAATTGGCCTGCAAATCGTGCGCAAGTGCGTAGTCGAGATTTGCCAATGCGCCCGCACACACGAGTGGATTGCCACCAAACGTAGAAATTGAATTGGCATTGACGCTGTCCATCAATGACGCGCTGGCGACAACGCCCGCCATCGCGAGACCGTTCCCGAGACCTTTCGCGAACGTGAGGATGTCTGGCTCAAGTCCGTGGGCTTGATAGCCCCAGAAGTTTTCGCCAGTACGACCCCATCCGGTTTGCACTTCATCGGAAATCCAAAGAATGCCGAACTCACGACATACCTCTTGCAGCGCACCAAGCAGACCATCGGGCGGAACGGTGAAGCCGCCGACCCCCTGAATGGGTTCAGCAATCATGCATGCGACGTCACCCGCAGTTGTTGTGGCAATCACATGGCGGAGGTCTTCGACAATCGCGTCGACAAAACCCTTTTCATCGCGATCGCGGAACGGAGAACGGAACATGTCACCGTTATGCACGTACGACACCGCGAACGGCGAAAGACTTGATGAGGACCAACCTCGGTTACCCGTAACGCCCATCGTTGCGAACGAACGACCGTGGTAGCTGTTACGAAGCGCAAGCACCTGGTTTGAACGCCGAACAGTTGATGCCAGCAACAGCGCCGTCTCATTGGCCTCTGAGCCTGAAGTAGCGAAAAATACTTTGGCGTCGGGGATCCCCGACAACTCCCCCACCTTCTCGGCGAGTTCAATCATCGGCTCGACGAGGTACAGCGTCGAGGTGTGAATCATCTTTCCGGCCTGCTCTTGAATCGCTTCAACAACTTCCGGAAGCGAATAGGCCGTCATCGTCGTGAGGATGCCGCCAAAGAAATCGAGATAACGCGTGCCTTCAGCATCGACAACGTGACGACCCTCACCGCTCACCAACGAGATCGGCTTTTCGTAATACAGCGCTAACCAATCCGGAAGCGCCCGGCGGTGGCGGGCCAGCAGCTCATCGTGCGTAGTCACGGGCAGATCTTGCCACCCATCGAACAACTTCAGCGAAGCGAAAGTTGGAGAGAATCCATGCCTCTCAGCACGAGTCGGCCGTTCCATGCTGGTGCGCTCATCGCCTGCAGTTCAGGGAAGCGCCGAATCAGGCGCGTGATCGCAATTGTGCCTTCCATGCGGGCAAGCGAGGCCCCGAGGCAATGATGGGTGCCACTGCCAAAAGCGAGGTGACGAGCGGCATCGGCACGGCGCAGATCGAGCTGATCGGCCGTCGGCCCGAACACTGCGGGATCGCGATTGGCCGACCCAAGACTTGTCAGAACGAACGTGCCTGCCGCCACGTCGTGTCCACCGACCTGAATCGGTTCAAGCGTGATCCGTCGTGAGATCTGCACTGGCGAGTCGTAGCGAAGGAGCTCATCGATCGCCGTTGCCTCAACCGCTGGGTCATCACGTAACAACTCGAGTTGATCACGGTTCTGCAGCAACGCCCATGTTCCATTGCCAATGAGATTCACCGTGGTTTCGTGACCAGCAATGAACAAGACATTCACTTGGTCGACGAGTTCGACGTCGGAAAGGACATCGCCATTGTCCTCAGCGAGAATCAACGCGCTGAGCAAGTCATCACCGAGGTTCGAACGCTTCCACTCAATGACATTGGCAATGTGCTCACGCAGATTCTCGCCAGCAATCACTGCAGCCATGAGCTCTTCCGGGCCGATCGTGAAATCGAGAATCTTCACCAGTGTGTGTGACCACTCACGCAATTGCGCGCTATCGCCGTCTGGCATTCCCAACATTTCAGAAATGACTGCGAACGGAAGCGGGAAGGCGAGATCGGCGATGAGATCCATCTCGCCGCGATCGGCCACTGCATCAAGGTGTTCGTCCACGATGCGTTCGACCATCGGCGCCAGATCAGCAACTCGACGAGGTGTGAACACACTGCTTACGAGTTTGCGAAGTCGTGTGTGATCGGGTGGGTCAATGTTGAGAATCGAAGTGTCCTCTCGCGGTGCCTTGTCGGGGAACAACTCGGCGCGCATCTTCGCCCGATCGCGAGGATCCTCACCCAAGATCTCCATCGCTTTGCGCACATCAACACTCAATGTGACGTCGCGAAGGAGCTGTACTGACTCGGCATGGCTGAACACAATCCACGGACCAAACGGCGTCTGCTGGATCGGCTCGCTTTCGCGCTCAACGCGATATTCCTCGTAGGGATTCTCGGCGAAGCCAGGCGCGAACGGATTGAACATAGGGAATGTCTACAGCCAGTTGTCCAAAACCGTGAAGGTCAGTGCGGCAGTTCGCGGAACGGCGTCGTGCGGTCATTACCCGGTTCGCGGGGCAGTCCGAGCACTCGCTCGCCCACGATGTTTCGCTGCACGTCTTCCGTGCCGCCACCGATGCGGGCCATCCACTGCCCCATGAACACCATGGTCTGCCAATAGCCATCGTCGATGGCGTCAGAACCCCACAACATTCCATCCGCGCCCATGAGCGATTCGACCAAGTCACCCTGGAAAGCAAGGCGGTCGGAAATCGCGATCTTCATGGTCGAAACCTCGGGGCCCGGCGCAATGCCCTTCGAAGCGGCGGTGCGCGTGCGATACCCGATGTACTTCGAAATTTGGTAGCTCGTGTAGAGCTTCATGAGTTCTTGACGAACAACCGGATCATTCACACGGCCGTACTGCTGCGCGAGTCGAAGCACGCCAGCAAACCCGTCACCATGGCCAGCGCCAATGTCTGCGCGCTCGCTGGTGAGCGTGGTCATGGCCACAGCCCAGCCACCATTCACTTCACCAAGCACGTTCTCTTTGGGAATGCGAACTTCCTCGAGGAACACCTCGTTGAATTCAGCGCCACCGGTTGCCTGCACCAGCGGACGAACTTCAATGCCCGGTGAGCGCATATCAAGAAGGAAATACGTGATGCCGCGATGCTTCGGCGCGTCCCAATCAGTTCGGGCCAACAACATGCCCCAGTCAGCAACATGCGCTGATGAGGTCCACACCTTCTGACCACTGATGACCCATTCGTCACCATCGAGTTCGGCCTTTGTGCGCAGGGCCGCGAGATCGGAACCGGCATTCGGTTCGCTGAACAGCTGACACCACACCTGTTCGCCGCGAAGAATCGAAGGAAGGAACTGCGTCTTCTGTTCTTCGGTGCCGTGCACGATGATCGACGGACCAACCATGCCGGTGGCCTGAGCAAACATGCCCACCGCAAGGTCGTACTTGTGCTCTTCTTCAAGGAAGATGCCCTGCTGCAAACCGGTAAGGCCACGACCGCCGTATTCGACGGGCCAAGTGAGACCAGCCCAACCATTCTCGGCTTTGGTGCGCTGCCAATCACGACAGGCCTGCACATGGGCATGCTCGTCTTCTGAAAGCGTGCTCATCACGTTTCGGGGAGCACCTGCAGCCTTCATCGTTGAGTGCTGGTCAAGGAATGCTCGGCACTCGGCGCGAAACGCTGCCTCTTCTGGTGTCTCTTCAAAATCCATGGTTCCCCCTACTGATGCCGACCGGGCAATAGCGTCATCATTGCCGGTGAATCAGCGGCCCGACCAATTCGGGGGGCGCTTTTCGAAGAAGGCCGTCACGCCTTCCCGGGTGTCTTCAGCATTGCGAATGACATCTTCCGATTCGAGGGTTTCTTCCCAGCCATGAACTTCGTCGGGCGCATCGAGCGAGGCCAAGAACCGCATGGTTTCGCGAACCGCTACAGGGCCGTTGGCGCAGATACGTTCGGCCAGAGCGACTGCGTCGTCGAGCGCATCGCCAGCATTGGAGAGGATGCTGGCGAAACCGAGTTTGTAGGCCCGCTTGGCGTCGATGGAATCGCCAGTGAGAAGAAGCTCACGTGCCACATTTCGCGGAAGTGCCTTCGGGGCGCGGAACAGACCACCACAGATCGGCACGAGGCTCCGCTTCACTTCCGGTAATCCAAACTCGGCAGTCTTTGACGCAACGACAAGATCGCAGGACAACACGACCTCAAACCCGCCGCCAAGGGCCGCGCCTTCCACCGCAGCGATGAGGGGTTTCGTGCGGTAACGGCGAATGATTCCGTATTGACCGCCGCGATCGGTGGAATGAACGCCGGCGCGCATATCGGTGCCAGCACAGAAAACCGACTTCGTTCCCGTAATGACGCCCGCCCAAAGTTCAGGATCGTCCTCGAGTCGATTCAGTGCCTCGTCGATGCCCTCGGCGAGTTCAACATCGATCGCATTTCGCTTTTCTTCACGCTCAAGACGTATGACCAGAATCCGGCCACGAACTTCAGTCTTTACCGTTTCGGACACGGGTTCTCCTCGGTCGAATCTCTCAGTGCTTCATCATTCAATGTTTAATCATGACGTGTTTGAGTTCGGTGTAGTGCTCAAGCGCGTATTTCGACATGTCTTTGCCGTACCCGCTGTTCTTGAATCCGCCATGCGGAAATTCGGAAACGATCGGAATGTGGTCATTCACCCACACCGTGCCGAACATCATTGAACGAGACATGCGCATTGCCCGGCCAACATCGCGAGTCCACACTGAAGCGGCCAATCCGTAGTCAACATCGTTCGCCCATGCGAGCGCCTGAGCTTCGTCGGCAAACTTCTGCACGCTGATCACTGGCCCGAACACTTCGCGTTGCACAAGTTCGGAATCCTGCGTTGGTCCCGCGACAACCGTGGGCGTATAGAAATAACCAGGACGATCAATCGTTTCGCCGCCAATGACGACGCGCGCACCCAAAGCAACGGCTCGACTCACCATGCCATCGACACGATCTCGCTGCGCAGCGGAGATCACCGGGCCGACGTTGGTTGTCGCGTCATTGGGATCGCCAGTAATGAGCGCGCCAACCGAAGCTTCAAGCCCACCAATCAGATCGTCGAACACACCAGGGCCCGCGATCACCCGACAAGGCGCGGTGCAATCCTGGCCGGAGTTGTAGTAACCGGTCTCAGTAAGAGTCGCGACAAGTGCTTCAACGTCTGCATCATCGAACACCACAACAGGTGCTTTGCCACCAAGTTCAAGATGCACGCGCTTCAATGTGTCGGCCGCGTTGCGCGCAATCATCTTTCCAGTGTTCACATCGCCAGTAAGCGAAAGCATCGCAATGCCGGGGTGACGAACAATTGCGTCGCCCGCCGTTTCGCCCTGACCAACAACGACATTGAACACACCTGCAGGAAGAATCCCTTCGGTGAGTTCTGCTAATCGAAACGCAGTAAATGGCGTGAGTTCCGATGGCTTCAGAATGAACGTATTGCCTACGGCGAGCGCGGGACCCATTTTCCAGATCGCCATGTTGAGCGGATAGTTCCAAGGCGCAATACCTGCAACGACACCGAGTGGATCGCGCCGCAACATTGAGGTGTGATCGTCCATGTATTCGCCCGCGGCCTGCGCGTCCATCGTGCGCGCCGCTCCTGCGAAAAAGCGAAGGTTGTCAATAGTCAGGTCGAATTCGAAGTCGATGATCGAAACTGGCTTACCGACGTTCTCGCCTTCGATTGCTTTCAACTCGTCGAGATTCTCTTCAAGCCGGTCGGCCAATGCCAGCAATGCTTCAGCCCGAGCGCGTGGAGTTGCTGTCCCCCACTCGGCGAACGCCGCTCGCGCCGCGCTCACCGCAGCATCGACGTCGGCAGCATCGCTTGACGGCACTGAACCAATAACGGCTCCGGTCGCTGGAGCGAGCACCTCGTCGGTTGCGCCGCTTTGAGCCGGAATCCATTTCCCACCAATGAAATTGAGATGTGCCACGACCACTCCCTTTCTTTCCCCCCGCATCGTGGGCCACGAGCGCCGAAACCGCAAGGAATTGCCCGAAAAGAGCCGCGAGAGATGCCCGTCATCAACTGTTCACCATTTCGCCATAGGCCAATTCTTGCGGTGAGCCCGAATTCTTGTGATCCTTTCCCATTCCACCGGGCGCCGAAACGGTCTGCCCGAGACTTCGGAGGGGTGAGAGCTGACAGAGAACTCAATTGCTATGACGTCTCCTACTGCGGCCGACCTTTCGGCTCCAGTTATCGAGATCGATCATGTCGTGAAGCGATTCGGCGAGTTCGTCGCGGTCGACGATGTTGATTTCTCGATTGGTCAAGGCGAGTTCTTCTCAATGCTCGGCCCATCTGGTTGTGGCAAAACCACGACGCTGCGAATGATTGCTGGCTTCGAACAACCCACCAGCGGTGCCGTACGTCTCGATGGTGTCGATGTTTCAAAGGTGCCGCCGAATAAGCGCGACGTCAACACCGTCTTCCAGCAGTACGCGCTGTTCCCTCACATGAACGTGTTCGACAACGTGGCCTTCGGACCACAGTCAAAAAACGTGGACAAGGCCACAATCAAAAAGCGCGTCACCGAAATGCTCGAGGTCGTCCGCCTGACCGATTTCGCAAGTCGCCGGCCCGCCCAACTTTCTGGCGGTCAGCAACAGCGCGTGGCACTTGCTCGTGCTCTGGTCAACCTTCCCAAGGCACTACTGCTTGACGAACCTCTCGGTGCACTCGACCTCAAACTTCGTCACGCCATGCAATTCGAACTCAAACGCATCCAGCGCGAGGTTGGCATCACGTTCGTCTATGTCACCCATGATCAAGAAGAAGCGCTCACTATGAGTGACCGCATCGCTGTCATGTCCGATGGTCGCGTCGAACAAATCGGTACCCCCGCCGAGATCTATGACAACCCCGCAAGCGAGTTCGTTGCCGGGTTCATCGGACAAGCAAACCTCTGGCCAGCAACCGTTACTGAACACACGACAGGTACAACGCGAGTGACTGCACTCGGGGGGGCTTGTCTTGGTGGCTCCTGCGGAGATTCAACACTCGCTGTCGGATCAATGGCAACGCTCATGGTCCGGCCCGAGCGCATCTCAATCTCGCTTACGCAACCGACATCAGAAACTGGTGTCGACCAATCAGTGAACGCAACCGTCTCCGACCTCGCGTTCCAAGGCCCGATCGTTCGACTCGCGCTCGAAGCAGCCGACGGTTCGCCGATCATCGCCAATGTCGATCCCGATGCCGACCTTCCGCTTCTTCGCCCTGGCGACAGCGTGTGGGCTTCGTGGACGCAGAGCGCCGCTTGCGTTCTGCCATCTGCTCCCAACCAACAACCGCAATTACTGGAGGACTGACCATGACCAAACCAATCGACCCCGAACTCCTTGAGGCCATGGCCCAGCAACGAACGTCGCGTCGTCGATTCCTCGGCATGGGCGGACTCGCCCTCGGGGGACTTGCTATGGGCCCAACACTTCTTGCTGCATGTAGTTCTGACTCGGGCAGCAGTGGTGGCAGCAGCGATGGCATCACCGTTCTGAACTGGCCGCTCTATATCGAAGGCGATGAGCCCAGCACCTCGGCAACGCTGAAGGGCTTCACGTCTTCAACCGGTATCAAGGTTGATTACCGAAACAGCATCGACGGCAACGAGTCGTTCAACACGAAGTACCAAGCAACGCTCGAAAAGGGCCAAGGAATCGGCGCCGACCTCATCGTGCTTACGTCATGGAACGCTGCTGCCTACATCGGCGCCAATCTGGTGCAACCGCTAGACAGCGCCGCATTCCCGAATAAGAAGAACGTGATCTCTCGCCTTGCCAACCCATCATGGGATCCAGGACGTGCGAAGTCGATTCCGTGGGCCGTTGGTCAAACCGGTCTCGCCTACTGGCCTGACAAAGTCGGCGGAAAGATCACCGACGTCAATGCCATCTTCGACCCCAAGTTCAAAGGCAAGGTCACGATTCTTGACGAAATGCGCGACACCGTTGGCCTCACCATGCTTGGAATGGGCGCTAATCCGACCACCGGAACCACAACGCAAATGCTTGCCGCAGTCGACAAGATTGAAAAGGCCCGCGACGCAGGTCAGTTCAAGAAGGTCACTGGCAATAGCTACACCGAAGATCTCGCACTAGGCGATACCTGGATTGCCGTTGCATGGTCCGGCGATGTCGCACAGCTACAGGCCGATAATCCGGGCCTCGAATGGGTCATCCCGAGTCAGGGCGGAATGCTGTGGGTCGACAACGCAATGATCCCCGTTGGCGCCAAGAACCCCGAGGGCGCGAACAAACTCCTCAACTACGTCTACGACCCCGCCGTTGCTGGCCCGCTGTACGAAAGCATCTTGTACATCCCGCCAGTTGCCGGCGCCGAGAAGTACATGACAGCTGCCGCACAGGCCAGCCCCTTCATCGTTCCGCCGGCAACTCCGCCGTTGTACGAGTTTGATGTCATCAGTGCCGATGTCGCCGAAGAAGTAGAGCGTGCATTCGTTGCCGCGACCGAGCAGTAACACCCCTCAATGACCGCTGCCGCTGCGCCGTCGCGCTTTCGTCGCCCTCGCCGTGAAAACGGCGGGGACGACACCGGCGTGGCGGCACGGCGGTGGTTCACGCCCTGGTTGCTCATTGCTCCCGGCGGTCTATGGCTGCTGATCTTTTTCGTCTTTCCGCTTTTCAGTCTCGGACGCTTATCGCTACAAGACGGCGGATTGTCGAATTACTCAACGGTGATCTCCGACAACTCGACGGTGATCATCCGTACATTCGTGTACGCAACGATCTCAACCCTCGCCGCGATCATCATCGGCTACCCGTTGGCCTATGTCATTGCCACGAAGGGAGGCAAATACAAGAACCTCTTTCTTGCACTCGTGATTCTTCCGTTCTTCGTGACCTACCTCGTGCGCACGCTGTCGTGGAAAATTCTGTTGTTCGATAACGGCCCCGTTGTTGGCATTTTGCAATCAATCGGCATACTGAACGACAGCCAAGGCATCCTCGGCTCGCCCTTCGCGGTGGTGGCCGCGCTCACCTACAACTTCTTACCGTTCATGGTGCTGCCCATTTACGTGAGTCTCGAAAAGTTGGATCGCCACCTGCTCGATGCCGCTGCTGATCTCTACTCGTCGCCAGCAAGAGCGTTTCGAAAAATCACTCTCCGCCTCTCGCTCCCTGGCCTCTTCGCCGGAACACTCCTCACGTTCATTCCTGCGGCAGGCGACTTCGTGAACTCGGAACTCTTGGGTTCTGACCGCACCGTCATGATCGGCCAGATCATCGAAAAGAACTTTGGTAAGGAATTTTTCCGACCTGAACTCTCGGCCTTGTCGTTCATGCTCATGGCGATGATCCTCGTCGGCGTCATTGTGTATGCGCGCTTATTGGGTACCGAGGAAATCGCATGAATCCGCCCAATTGGTTGCGCGCCATCGGACGCGTCTCGCTGTGGGTGTGGGCTGTATTCGGCCTGCTATTCCTGTTCACGCCAATCCTCGTCACAGTCATCTATTCCTTCAACGAACCAACCGGGAAATACAACTACGTCTGGAACAAGTTTTCGCTTTCCGGTTGGACTGATCCGTTCAAGTATCCCGAACTGACTGATGCGCTCATCTTCAGTCTCAAAATTGCCGTTGTCGTCACTGTCATTGCCACCGTGCTGGGCACACTCATGGGCTTGGCCATGGTGAAGTACAAGTTCCGGGCCAAAGGCACAATCGGCGCGATCCTCATCCTCCCGCTCACAATGCCCGAGATCGTCCTCGGCTTTTCGCTCCTCACGTTATTCGTGTCCATCAACTGGTCACGGGGGTTCCTCACCATCGTCATCGCTCAGGTGATGTTCTCGGTGAGTTACGTAGCCACCACCGTGCGCGCACGCATTCGCGGATTCGATTGGCGACTGGAAGAAGCCTCCCTCGACCTCGGCGCTTCAGCGCTGCGCACCTTCTACAAGGTGACCTTGCCGCTCATCGCTCCCGGTGTCGTCGCCGCCGCAATGCTCACCTTTGCGCTGTCGCTTGATGACTTCATCATCACGTACCTGAATTCGGGTCTGGACAACACCTTTCCCATACAGATTTGGAACATGAAGCGCTCAAAGATCCCCGTGCAGATCAACGTCTTCTCGACCGCTCTACTCATCATCAGCATCGTCCTGGCGGCGCTTTTGGTGATCTTCAACAACCGCAGAGCACAAAAACTCGCTGGCCTGAGCGATTCCTGACCGCTTCCTGACCAAAGTTCGTTGCTGAATCGCTTTCGTCGGGCAAGAATCAGCACACGATCAACGGCACGTCCGATTCTCGGCCGGCCTCTCTCGGGAGCACACCATGAGCCGGACCCCTGCGGAACTCCGACAGCTCGCCCAGTCCCACCTTTGGGGACACTTCAGCAGGCTTGACCCCGGAGACGGCGGCGCTCCCATCATGGAACGCGGTGAAGGCTGCTCGGTTTGGGACGTCGATGGCAAGCGTTACCTCGACGGACTCGCCGGACTTTTTACTGTGCAGATCGGCCACGGCCGCTCCGAACTCGGCGAAGCCGCTGCGAAACAAGCAGCAACGCTTGAGTTCTTTCCCGTTTGGACCTACGCCCACCCCAACGCGATCGAACTGGCGGCGCGTCTCGCGAACCTTGCCCCCGGCGATCTCAATCGCGTGTTCTTCACCACCGGCGGTGGCGAAGCGGTGGAGTCAGCATGGAAGCTCGCGCGTCAGTACTTCAAACTCAGCGGACAGCCATTACGCACGAAAGCCATCACTCGATATCTCGCGTATCACGGCACCACGATGGGTGCACTTTCGCTTACCGGCGTACCCGCATTCCGACAGATGTTCGAACCACTCGTGCCTGGTGTTGGTCGCGCAGCAAATACCAACCGGTATCGCTGCACCATGTGTTCGAACGAAAGCGCTTGCAACCTCGCCTGCGCTGACGACATCGAAACGATGATTCTGCGAGAAGGCCCCGACACCGTTGCGTGCGTCTTCGTTGAACCAGTGCAGAACGCCGGTGGCTGTTTCACCGCTCCCAACGACTACTTCGCTCGTGTACGCGAGATCTGCGATCGCTACGGCATTTTCATGATCAGCGACGAAACCATTTGCGCATGGGGTCGTCTTGGCTCAATGTTCGCCTGCGATCGACTGGGCTACGTGCCCGACATCATTACCTCCGCCAAAGGACTCACGTCGGGCTATTCGCCCCTCGGGACAATGATCGTGAGCGATCGCATCGCCGAGCCGTTTAAGGCGGAGGGCGTTTCGTTCCTTCACGGATTTACGTTCGCCGGCCATCCGGTGAGTTGTGCCGTCGCTATGGCCAATCTTGATGTGATCGAAAACGAACACCTCATTGAACACGTTCTCGAAAATGAAGCTGCGTTCCGGTCCACGCTCGAAAAGCTTCGCGATCTTCCGATCGTGGGCGATGTGCGAGGCATGGGGTACTTCTATGGCATCGAACTCGTGAAGAATGCCGCTACTCGCGAAACGTTTACTGCTGATGAAGCGGAGTTGTTGTTGCGGGGCCACTTGTCGAAGCGACTCCTTGAACTCGGACTCGTTTGCCGAGCCGACGATCGAGGTGATCCCGTTATTCAGTTGTCTCCACCACTCATCGCGGGCCAGGCCGAGTTCGACGAAATTGAGCGCATCGTACGAATCGCCCTTGAAGAAGCAATCGACATCCTTGCCTCAGCGGGAACCCCGGTGGCACTGACATGAATCCCGCTTCGGTCTCGCTCACCGTTGGAGTACCCCGCGAGACCAAAAAAGAAGAACATCGCGTCGCCATCACTCCCGATGGAGTTCGCGAACTTCTCCATGCCGGGGCCACAGTCCTTGTCGAAAAAGATGCTGGTATCGATTCATCAATCCCAGATGAGGACTATCAACGTGCGGGAGCTGTCATCGTCAATACCGCAGGTGAAGTGTGGGAACGGGCCGAACTCATCTGCAAAGTGAAAGAACCACTCGCATCTGAGTTTCCGTACTTCCGTCCTGGCCTCATCCTTTTCACCTACCTACACCTTGCCGCGTATCCCAAAGTCGCCGACGCGCTTCTTGCCAGCAATGTCACGGCCATCGCCTACGAGACAGTACAACTGGCCGACGGTTCGCTTCCCCTTCTCGCCCCGATGAGCGAAGTCGCTGGTCGCATGAGCGTGCAGATCGGTGCTCATTTCCTCGAACGCCATAACGGCGGTCGCGGCGTGCTGCTTGGCGGCGCTCCTGGGGTTCGGCCAGCGCGCGTTGTTGTGCTCGGGGCTGGCAACGTTGGCTGGAATGCGGCATGGATGGCCGCTGGCCTTGAAGCCGAGGTCGACCTACTCGACAAGAACATCGACCGCCTTCGCCATGTTGATCAGATTCAGATGGGTCGCATCACCACCATCACCTCGAATCGCGGGGCGGTCGAACGATCGGTAGCCGACGCCGACCTTGTCATCGGCGCCGTGCTTGTTCCCGGTGGCCGTGCGCCAATCGTCGTAAGCGAAGACATGATCCGAACAATGAAACCCGGAGCAGTCGTGATCGATATCGCCATCGATCAAGGCGGTTGCATAGAAACCTCTCACGAGACAACCCATTCAGACCCCACCTTCGTGAAGCACGGGGTAGTGCATTACGCGGTTGGCAATATGCCCGGCGCAGTACCGCACACCTCAACAAACGCACTCACCAACGCAACACTCCCCTATCTCACCGAACTGGCGCGCTTCGGTGCTGCAAAAGCCGTGCGACGCGATTCCGCGCTGGCCAAGGGTCTCAATACCGCGAGCGGTTGCGTTACGAATGCTGCAGTTGCTGAAGCACTCGCAAAATCGTTCGTCGAACCGGAAATAGCGCTCCCGGCCGTCTGACTCAAATCAACTCACGACGCTTCACACCACATCACGACAACGCGGCGATTGACTCGCTCAGCGCAACCACGCATTGGTCGAGTTGTGCATCAGTTGTGACGAATGGTGGGCAGAACGCGATGACGGAAAGTCCAATTGGTCGTGCGATCACACCGCGCTTCAACATTTCGTTGCGTACTGCCGGAGCGGCAAGGCCGGGCTGAAGTTCTGCGCTCCAGATACCACCCATACCGCGAGCTTCAACAATCGCACCGGTTGCCGCTAAAGCGCTGAGTCCGCCTCCGATTCGCTCCGCAATAACCGGCACGCGATCAAACAAGTTCTCTTCCAACAAGATTGCCGTATTTGCAAGAGCTGCAGCACATGCTGACGGATGGCCGCTGTAGGTGTAACCGTGTCGAAGGATGAAGGTGGGGTCGGCTTCGAGCACATCGAGCACCGCTTCGCCCACTACAACACCGCCAAGTGGCAAGTAGCCAGACGTGCAGCCCTTCGCGAACGTAATCATGTCGGGCACAACGCCAAAGTGTGACGCTGCAAACCATGAACCCAAGCGACCGAAGCCGGTAATGACCTCATCGAAAATCAACAGCACGCCGTACTCGTCGCAAAGCTCGCGCAATCGAGTGAGGTAGCCGTCAACCGGCGGATACACACCGCCAGCACCCTGCACTGGTTCGGTGATGACAGCAGCGATTGTGGATCCCGAACGTTCGAACAGTTTCTCGACATCTTCAATGTCGTGAGCTGACACCTGATGCACCGTGTCGAGTAGCGGACCAAAGCCCTGTTGATTAAGCGGCAGACCTTGCACCGATACACCGCCATACGCGACACCGTGATACGAGTTCACGCGTCCCACGAACTCCGTGCGTTGCACATCGCCCTTTAAAGAGTGCGTAAGCCGTGCCAGTTTGAGCGCTGTCTCGACAGCCTCAGAACCTGACGATGTGAAAAAGATGCGGCTGTCATCCATCGGCGCTGCTGCAGCAACAAATGCAGCAAAGGTTTCAACGGTCTCATTCGTGAAAATGTCGAAGGTGTTGTAGTTCTCGAGCACCGCCATCTGCGACGCAACCTGGTCGACGATCTCCCACCGACCATGACCTACGTTGCAATACCAAAGGCTGGCCAGTGCATCGATGTACTCGTTCTCCTGGTTGTCCCACACCAGCGCACCTTCACCACGTGCAATGGTGATGAACTCCTCGGCTGCGGCTCCCGGACGGGCAAAGGGATGAAGAAACGGGCTTCTCATGGGTTTGAGTCTCCCACGATCGCTAGCCTCATCCTGTGGGTTCTGATCACACAACACCGCCGCTACCGCGCCGAGCCGTGTACCCGGGCTCCTTTGATCCGCCCACTATTGCCCATGTGCATCTGGCCGAAACTGCGATTGCACAACTCGGTCTCGACCGCGTCGATTTCGCACTATCGGCTCGTACGTTAGGCAAGGACGACTCCCGGCTCAGGCCGATCGATGACCGTATGGCCGAACTGACTGCTATTTCGAGTGGCAACGCTCGCATTGGCGTGACCATGACTCCCCACAGTCTCGTCGCCGATATCGCCGAGGGCTACGAGGTCATCATTCTCGGTGCCGACAAGTGGCACCAGGTGCTGGACCCAGTTTGGTACGCAGGTCCTGACGCCCGCAACGAAGCACTTCAGCGGCTCCCACTCGTTGCGCTCGCCGCGCGACCTCCGTGGACAATGCCTGGCGAAGATGCTTCCGCTGATCCTCCGGTAGGTGTTGACGTCGTCATCCTCGACACCGACCCGTCTCATCACCCGGTGTCGGCCACCGATGTTCGAGCCGGACGAGAGGAATGGCGAGCGAAATGAACGTTGCAGCGGTGCAGCTTCAGTGTTCAGCCGACACAACCGACAATTTCGCGCGGGCAACAGTGGCTGTTCAGTCTGCGGCTCATGAAGGCGCTGGCCTGGTTGTTCTTCCGGAACTTTTTGCGTCGCTTGGTCGCACCTCGGCAATGCGTGGTGCTGCTGAACCTCTCGACGGACCAACTCTTGCATGGGCCCAGCAAACCGCTGTCCACAATCACTGTGCCATCGTTGCGGGCTCATTCGTTGAGCGCGACCCCAACGATGCCCAGACGCTCTACAACACCTCGATCGCCGTGGGTTCCGACGGTTCGCTGCTCGGCAGTTACCGCAAGATCCATATGTTCGATGTGGACGTTGAAGGTGCACGCTCCAAAGAGTCCGACACCTTTCGCGCCGGAACCACTTCGACCGTTGTTGACATAGAGATCAGCGATGCCAGCATTCGTGTCGGCCTGACGATTTGTTATGACCTGCGCTTCCCAGAACTTTTCCACGACGAAACCTTGCAAGGCGCCGACATCATCGTTGTACCTGCAGCATTCACAGCGACTACCGGGCGGGATCATTGGGAACTGTTGTTACGAGCGCGCGCAGTGGAAAATCAAACGATGATCATTGCCGCCGCGCAATGGGGAACCAGCCCCGACGGCATCGACCGTTATGGGCATTCACTCATCATTGATGCATGGGGTCGCGTCTTGGCCGACGCCGGACCCAGCGACGACACGATCATCGTCGCCGAGTTCGACGCATCACTTCAGGCTGATATCCGCAGACGGATGCCTCTTAGCCGCTGAACATAGCCAACCATTGCTCGGCAGTCTTGGGCCGAAACACAAAATTCGCGTGGCGGGTTTCACCCATTGAGGCGCACGGCGCTGCCGAATACAAATGGCCTGGGAACAGAATGGAATCGTCGGGAACCTTCGACAATTTCTGCGTAAGGCTTTCGTACAGCGCGAGCGGATCGCCTCCAGGAAGGTCGGTGCGACCACAGCCTTCAAGAAACAACGTGTCACCCGAAACCAACGCGCCATCGAGCATGAAGCATTGGCTACCTGGCGTATGACCTGGCGTGTGAATGAGTTCGATCGGGATGTTGCCAACCATCACAACATCGCCACTGCTGTGAGTGACGAGATCGGCAGCCGTCAGGTTCGTAACTTTGCTGACGTATTCGGCTTCTTCGGTTTGCACATGAATCGGAACCGACACAATGTCGAGCAGTTCATGTACCCCTTCGATGGAGTAGCCCATCATTTCTCCGCCGACATGGTCGGGGTGATAATGGGTGGCGAGAACGCCCGTGAGTTTCATGTCGTCGGCCGCAAGCACATCGACGATTCCCTGCACGTCGTAGGCCGGATCGATAGCAACGGCTTCGCCTGTCTCGCGATCGCCAATGAGATACACGAAATTCACCATCTGCCGGGCCAAAGGATCATTGGTGGCAATGTCACGGCCCGCGAGCAACTGGCGAAAATAAAGGCGATCGGTTGTGGCGGCATCGGTCATAGCAACAGTCTTGCGGAAGGCAGGCGCAACGGCCACACTCCCTCCATCACCTTTGGGGGGGAGTCGCAATGACCGATACCGACAAAGTCCACGAGCCGCTGACTGACTTGTTTATGGGGTTCACCCTCGACGTCGAGGACCCGTTTCCCCTTTACGCGCAGCTCCGGGCCGAGAACCCGGTCGCATGGAACGCCACGCAGGGTTTCTGGGTTGCGAGTCGCCATGCCGAGTGCATGGCGGTCTCCACTTCCCCCGACACGTTCTGTTCCGCAAAGGGCATTCTCACCTTTGAGATCGGTGCGGACTACGCCACTCCCCCGACCATGATGCACACCGATCCACCGGATCACACTCGCTATCGAACGCTGGTGCAGCCGGCGTTCGGCCGCAAAGTCGTGCGCACGCTCGAAGATTCCGTGCATGCAGCCGCAAAGGTTCTCGTCGATAAGTTGCCGCTCAATGAGCAAATTGAAATTGTTGCGCCACTTGCTGTCCCACTTCCCGTTCAGGTGATTGCGCAGCTTCTCGGACTGCCTGAAAGCGAATGGGACAAGGTCTGGGATTGGTCGGAAGCTTCCATTCCTGGCACCGAAATCTTCAACGATCCTGAACGCAAAGCGCGCCTCAGCGCCGAGATGATGGCCGAGCTCATGCGTCTGGTTTCAACCTCTCGCACTGAACCACGCGATGACGTCATTTCAATGTTGTCAAGCGTTGAGATTGATGGTGATCGTCTTACCGACGATGAAATCGCGATGTTCCTCAATCAGATTCTTGTTGCCGGAAACGAAACCACCCGCAACACAATCAGTGGCGGACTCGTTGCATTGGCCGAGAATCCCGACCAGTGGTCGCGTCTTGTGGCCGACCGTTCACTCATTCCAAGCGCAGTCGAAGAAATTCTTCGATGGACGACCGCCGTCATCTATTTCATGCGCACCGCTGCGGTCGACACCGTGCTTGGTGGAAAGCAGATCAGCGCTGGCGATCCGGTCGTGATGGTCTACGCGTCGGCCAACCGCGACGAAGCCGAGTTCGGCCCCACCGCCGACCAGTTTGATGTTGGGCGATCACCAAACCATCAGATTGCGTTCGGATTCGGTGCGCACTTCTGTCTTGGCGCTGCGCTTGCTCGCCTCGAAGTTGCTGCCGTGCTCGAACACTTGCTTGATCGCGGCGTCACTCGCATCGAACTTCTCTCACCCGCGGGCATGTCGGCCAGCAACGTGATCGCGGGTGTCAACCGCGCCGAAGTAATTCTTCATACGAACTAAAACGCTGACGGACCGACGTACTGAATGATGATCGCGTCATCAATGTCAGGGTGGGGTTCCCAGAGGACAATCCATTCGTCAGCGCCGGATGCAACGATCACGCCCCACATGCCAATCTGAAACCGGTGTCTTCGGAGGTAGAGCTGGATCGAGTCGAGCTCAAGGTCTGAGAGAACTGCATCAATACGGTCGAACAAACGACGACGCATTTCGTCAGCCTCTAACTCGTAGAGCAGTCGATCAGCGGGAGCAGCAAACCAGAGTTCAGGCATCGTTGGTCTGACCACGGCGGGTGCGCTTCACGAGACGACTGGGATCTGCCCTGTTGGACAAAATCTCGTCGACTAGTTCGTCATTCGCGAGGAGCTTGAGTTCAAGCTCACTGAGCACCACTGCCGGGGTGAACACCAATGTGCCATCGGCTTCTTCGCTGACCAGATAGCGCGTGTGTTCTTGTCGGCCGATTCGGCCGAGGCTCACACGCCTCCGTTCATCGAGTTCCACGAGTTGTTCAGGCACAGCGCAACTCTACCAGAATTACCCAAATGGGGCAGTTGGGTAATTCGGACTATTTCGAGGTCTGAGCGTCGCGCCAGGCCTGTTCGGCTCGGCGGGTGACCTCTCGTAGTGGCAGACCCAATGCCCGTGCAGCCTGGGCGGCATCGTCGTGTTCGGCCTTCACTCGACCAGCCGTGACTTTCACCTTCACCGGCTGACCATCGACATCGACCGTGTCGAACGCGCGAGATTGCGGCCAACGTTCAAGCTGCGTTCCGCGTACGCCCATCGTTCCGGTTTCGCGTACGAGTACCTCGCGCACCGCAGCCGCCTCGGCCGGATCAACTAGCGCGCTCACTGTGTGTGCAGGTCGGCCCTTCTTCATGATGATCGGCGTAAGCCACGCATCGTGGGCACCCGCTTCGAGCAACGCATCAATGGCATAGGCCAACGTTTCGCCGGTGACATCGTCGACATTCGCTTCAAGCAGCACAACCGGCTGACCCTCGACTGATGGTGAATCAGAACGCATTCCGATGACGACACGCGTGAGATTCGGACGATCGCCAAGATCGGCTGTTCCTGCACCAAAACCGGCAGAACGAATAGTCATGGCCGGCATCGGGCCCCACTGCACAACATTGGCAGCCAACAACGCAGCGCCAGTTGGTGTGGTGAGTTCGCGAGGAATGTCAAGGCCGTAGGTGGGCGCATCAGCCAGCAACGACACCACCGCAGGAACCGGAACTGGCAACACACCGTGCGCAGCGCGCACGGTTCCTAAACCATCGGCTACCGGCGATGACGCGACTTCATCAACTCCCAATAACTCAAGCGCAATGCACGTACCAACAACATCGATGATTGCGTCGAGCGCGCCGACCTCGTGGAAGTGCACCGTTTCGGGCGCTTGACGATGCAGGTGGCCTTCGGCCTCGGCCAGCGCACGGAACGTTGCCAGCGCGCGCCGATGTACGCGATCGGGCAACTGCGCATCGGCCACGATCTGGGCAACAACGGCCGCCGAACGCGCCGGCGGCGTTGGTTCTGTATGCACATGAACTTTCGTACCGGCAATACCTGAGCGCAGCACGGTCTCGGTTTCGAGCGACCAGCCGCCGACCGGGAGTCGCTCCAACATGGAACGAATCTCATCAACATCAGCACCCGCATCGATTAATGCACCCAGCGCCATATCGCCAGCAATGCCCGAGAAACAGTGAAACCACGCAACGGTGCTGTTGGAACTCAGAGTGGACGGAACCGTGATGCCTTCCCATGCGACCGTTCCTTCAATCACGGTGTCATCGTGTGAATGGTCATGCGAGTGCTCAGACATCGCTGCGTTCCGAGACCCGAACGTTCAACATGCGAATAATCGCGATCGCTGCACCAAAACCGTTATCGATTCCGACAACCGTTAAGCCCGATGCGCAAGAGGCCAACATCCCCAACAACGCTGTGATGCCATCTAACGAAGATCCGTAGCCAACCGATGTCGGAACGGCCACCACCGGCGCCGACGAAAGCCCACCAACAACACTGGCCAGTGCGCCTTCCATGCCGGCAACAACAACAATCGCATCGACTGCTGCGAGTTCTTCGGCCGCATCGAGAATGCGATGCAGTCCCGCGACACCAACATCAGTAATGCGCAACGGCCGCAATCCGTGCGCGGTAAGAGTGGCTGCACATTCATCGGCAACCGGAAGGTCGGCAGTTCCAGCCGTGACGACCGCAACGCGTTCTCGACGTTCGGCCGCTGGGCGCCACACCACGGTGTGAAGTCGCGCATTCGTTGGATCGCCGCCACCAGC
The DNA here is from genome assembly GCA_005787345.1 of Actinomycetota bacterium. Classification (GTDB taxonomy): domain Bacteria; phylum Actinomycetota; class Acidimicrobiia; order Acidimicrobiales; family Acidimicrobilacustridaceae; genus Acidimicrobilacustris. Next base: position 4,116 of record SYBH01000048.1, on the reverse strand, counting down.
TTCGATCACATGACCATCGTCAGCTCCAGCGAGCGCGGTGGCAACCTGCTCGGCTGAAGCCCGAGACAAGAGCACCGGCGCCGAACCCGGCTGAGCCAACAATTCCGCCACAATCGCTGCGCATTGCTCAGGCGTCTTGCCCGGAGCGAACACCGTTTCGGCCAAGCCTTGGCGCAAGGTTCGGTGGTGGTCGACCTTTGCGAAACCGATATCAGCAAAGGGCAAACGTCGCAGCGCAGTAACGGCATCGTCGGGGCTGACCGCCCCCGTGCGGACCTGTTCCAACAACTCACTCAAGGCTTGGGCGTCCATTCCCCTATCCTCGCCCATTGTGACCTCATCCGCAGCACCAGCAACCGGCACCGACTGGACCCGCCGCACGATCGCCTTCCTTGGTCCCATCGGCACGTTCTCTGAACAGGCGCTGTTAAGCCAGGCCGATCTCGCCACGGCCAACCTGCGCCCGATCGACACCTTTGCCAACGTCCTGAGCGCCGCTGAAGACGGCAAGGTCGATTACGCCTTCCTTGCGCTCGAGAATGCCATCGAGGGCACGGTCAACATCACCCAAGACGCGCTCGCGTTTGATTCCGATCTGCTCATTCAACGCGAAATCGTGCTGCCCATTCATCTTGAACTGATGGCCCGATCTGGTGTGAAGCTCGAAGACATCTCGCAGGTGTGGTCATACCCGCACGCCCTTGCGCAATGTCGCAAGTACTTGAACGCGAATCTTCCAAACGCAGTTTCCGAGGCATCCAACTCGACCGCCGAAGCCGCGCGCATGTTGGCCGAAGCCACCGATGCACTCGCCACAAACGGTGCCGCCATTGCCCCTGCGCGCGCCGCCGAGGTGTACGGGCTCAACGTTCTTGCCCACGCCATTGAGGATCACGATGACAACGCAACACGCTTTGTGCTCGTTGCACCGAAGACGATCCCCGCACCAACCGGGCATGACAAAACTTCCATCGTCGTTTTCCAGCGCGCCGACGAACCCGGTTCGTTGTTGTCAATCCTTCAAGAGTTCGCCGCTCGCGGGATCAACCTCACCAAGCTTGAGTCACGCCCAACGCGTCGCGGCCTTGGCGACTACTGCTTTCTTATTGATCTTGAAGGCCATATCGCCGATGAGGTTGTGGCCGACGCACTGCGTTCGCTGAAGTCCAAGCACGCCGAAGTGAAGTTCATGGGTTCCTATCCCGCCGCCGGCGAACGAGGCCATGCCCTTCGCCAGGAAGTGGCCGATGCCCAGTCCAAGGCCTCGGACTGGATCAGTGAACTTCGCAATCGCGTCGACTGACCAGCAGCGACCGAACACCCGCTCGCCCATTGGGGCCGACCACGACCGACTCGCTACTATCGCGGGCGGAAGGGTGGCAGAGCGGACGAATGCAACGGTCTTGAAAACCGTCGAGGTGAAAGCCTCCGGGGGTTCGAATCCCCCTCCTTCCGCCATTCGAAATCGCAGGGGTTTGCCCTGTATGTTGCAACCCTGCATATGGAGAGGTGCCAGAGTCCGGCCGATCGGGCCTCCCTGCTAAGGAGGTGGCGGGTAACACCGCCCGTGGGTTCGAATCCCACCCTCTCCGCTCGCAGTGATGGGTCTCGCTCCGGCGGGGCCCATCACTCTTTTTGCCCCAGCGGGCGAGGGCGATTTCAGAGCACCCAGAATTCGCAGAGTGGCCCGGTGGCGTTCGCCAAACGACGGTCGGTCGTTGCAAGTGGAACGCCGAAGGTTTCGGCAATTGCCACATACCAAGCGTCGTGCGCAGAAACGTTGTTGCGCAGTTCCCAGATGCGTTCAACAAAGGGTTCGAACGGCAACTTCACGATCGGCAACTCCATGATATTCCGAATCGCCAAACTCGCTTGCCTCTCATCCGACTCGTCGGCAAACACCATCCGTCGGAACCCCTGCATGACTTCCACACCCAGACTCTGCGGGGCCAACAGCATGTTCTCTTCAAAGAGCCGATCGATTTCTCCAGTTGATGGTGAATCGATATACGCCTCAATCGCCGCCGACGCGTCGAGCACAATCATCCCCACAAGCGATCCCACTTCTCATCGGCCTCGCGGCGACCTTCATCAATTGCCTCAAGAACTTGCGCACGAGTGATCGGCTTTGACCATCCTTTGCGGATCGCCCGCATGTCGGCCAGTACTGCAGAGATTTCACGTGAGTTGCCCAGTTCAATCAGCCTCGCCAGCAGATATTCCTGCAGCGACTGGCCCGCCTGTGCGGCCTTCGCGGCCAAGGCGTCACGAGTCGCGTCCGGCACGTTACGAACAGATATTGATGGCATGCATGCATTTTGCAGGCAGACCTCGCAGCGGTCAATCATGTTTCGGTCTCCACCCCTTGTTCCCAGAGCAAATAGGAACTCAATCACTTGGGGCAACTAGCGTCATGGGCCATTCGCAGTAGTTCTTCGACACCGGAAAAGGCCATGGCGACCGATAGTCACACCATCATTTACACCCACACCGATGAAGCTCCCGCTCTGGCGACCAAGTCGCTGTTGCCGGTGGTCAATGCATTTACCAACGTTGCGGGTGTCGTGGTCGAACTCCGAGACATTTCCGTGGCCGGTCGCATCCTGGCCACCTTCTCCGAAGCCCTCGCCGCCGATCAGCGTGTGAGCGACGACCTCGGCGAACTCGGTGAACTCGTCACCCGTCCCGAAGCCAACGTCATCAAGCTTCCGAACGTTTCTGCTTCGCTTCCACAGCTCAAGGCCGCCATTGAAGAACTCCAAGCCAAGGGTTACGCCGTTCCGAACTACCCGGAAGATCCGCAAACCGCGGCCGAAAAAGACATCCAGTCGAAGTACGACAAAATCAAGGGCTCAGCCGTAAACCCGGTGCTGCGCGAAGGAAACTCCGATCGTCGCGCGCCACTGTCGGTCAAGAATTACGCCAAGTCGCACCCGCATTCCATGGGCGCCTGGGCTGCCGATTCAAAGACGCACGTTTCCACAATGGGCGCTAACGACTTCTTTTCAAACGAAAAGTCAGTCACGTTCGAAAAGGCCGACACGCTCAAGATCGAATTCGTGGGCAACGACGGCGCCACCACCGTTCTGAAAGAAAAGCTTCCAGTTCTTGCTGGCGAAATCGTTGACGCAACATTCATGAGCGCCAAGGCACTCGACGCATTTCTTGCTGCGCAGATTGCCGATGCCAAAGCACAGAACGTGCTGTTCTCGATTCACCTCAAGGCCACGATGATGAAGGTCTCCGACCCGATCATTTTCGGTCATGCAGTGAACGCGTACTTCGGTGATGTGTTCACCAAGCACCCGGCGGCATTCGAAGGCCTCGGCGTCAACGTGAACGACGGCATGGCCGATGTGCTTTCCCGCATCGAAACGCTTTCCGACACACAGCAGACCGCGATCGAAGCCGATATTTCAATCGCAATGTTGAATGGCCCCGAACTCGCAATGGTCGATTCCGATAAGGGCATCACCAACCTGCACGTGCCCAGCGACGTCATCGTCGACGCTTCGATGCCCGCCATGATTCGCGACAGCGGAAAGATGTGGAATCCGGAAGGCGAGCGCCAGGACTGCAAGGCCGTCATTCCTGACTCTTCCTACGCCGGCGTGTACACAGCGGTCATCGCCGACTGCAAGGCCAACGGCGCATTCGACCCAACCACGATGGGCACCATTCCCAACGTTGGTCTCATGGCCCAAAAGGCCGAGGACTACGGCTCGCACGACAAAACGTTTGAGATTGAAACTGCTGGCACCGTGCGCATCACCGACAGCAGCGGCAACGTTGTTATGGAACACACTGTTGAAGCCGGCGACATTTGGCGTGCATGTCAGGCCAAAGACGCGCCGATTCGCGATTGGGTGAAGCTCGCCGTTTCTCGTTCACGCCTTTCCAACACGCCCGCTGTGTTCTGGCTCGACGAGAACCGTGCGCACGACGCACAGATCATCGCCAAGGTGAAGCAGTACCTCCCCGAGCACGACACCACTGGCCTCACCATCGAGATCATGGCGCCCGAGGCTGCGTGCCTTTACTCGCTTGCCCGTGCCCGCAAGGGTGAAGACACCATTTCAGTCACCGGGAACGTGTTGCGCGATTACCTCACAGACT
>SYBH01000047.1 GCA_005787345.1 Actinomycetota bacterium | reverse complement strand
TTTTCGGCCGGCATCAATTACGGCGTCGACAAAGTTCGGTTCCCGTCGCCGGTCAAGGTGGGCGAAAGCGTGCGTGCTGGGGCAGAACTCATTGAGGTCACCGAAGTAAAGGGTGGCCTGCAGACTCTCATGCGCATCACAATCGAAATCGACGGCAACGACCGACCGGCCTGTGTCATCGACGCGATTTCTCGCTGGCTCGTCTAACGAACTCGCAGTTACTCGGCGCTTTACAACTCAACGGGGGACACCATGGCTAATCCGATCGGACCGCTTACTGCTGGCGATGAACTGTTCCATCACCAAATTATCGACACCGTTGCCGTCGTCGGCACAAGTGATCTTGCCTGGACGGAAAAAGTCTGTGCCATGGCGATGGCCAAGGACGGAAGCCTTCAGTTGGGCTTCGGGTTGGGGAAGTACACGAACCGCAATGTGATGGACGCGTACGGTGGTGTTTCCCGTGGTCGTGAACAACTCACCGTCCGCATGAGCCGCCGGCTCTCCGATGCCCCTGAGCTTCTTGGCGGCGGACCAATCCGCTACGAGATCGTCGAACCGCTCAAGAAAATCCGTTTCGTCCTCGAACCAAACGACACCCAACCGATTGCATTCGACTGGTTGTTCGAAAGCATCATTCCGCCAATGGTGGAAGAGCGCACTCATAATCGCTCCACGTTCCGTATTGCTTCCGAGCTTGTTCGCTACCACCAGATTGGAACCTGCAGCGGTTGGGTCGAAGTCGACGGTGTTCGCACTGAGATGAATCCCGATACGTGGGTGTCGACTCGCGACCATTCATGGGGCGTTCGCTACGACGTGGGTGAACCGCCGACCGATATGGAACCGCAGCGCGGCCTCGATGGCGGGCAGTTCCAGTTCTTCTGGAGTCCAATCCTCATGGAGCGGCCGGACGGCAGTCATTACGGACTGTTCTTCAATGTTGCCAAGACGGTGTTCCCAGGCTTCTTGCAGAAGAATGTCACTGCCATCATCGAAGAAACCGATGGCTCGGTCGTGCATATGGCTGATGTCGAGCAGGACTTCACCTACGACACCACAAACCGCCGGCTGAAGGGTGGGCGGATTCTCGCCACGATGAGCGACGGTTCGGCTCGTACCTTCCAGGTTGAGGTTCTTGGCGATACGGGTTTCCACCTCGGAGCGGGCCTCTACTTCGGATGGAATGACCATCACCACGGTGAATGGCGCGGCGAATTCAACCTTGAAGGCGAACGTATCGCCGATTGCACTGAACCCGAGATGGCTCGAAAGCTTCATCAAATTCGTGACACCACTGTGCGTGTGACCGACCCCATCGGTGGTGGCGCTGGCTATGGAAACATGCAACCCATCGTTGTCGGCGCCTGGCCCGAACTCGGCCTCAGCGCCGAGTCGTCATTCATGTGAGGAACTGATGCTGACCTACAACGAGGGCGAACCATTTTCCGGCACCGTAGGTCGGACCCTTGAGGATTCGGTGCAGGCTTACCCCGATGTCGTGCTTCCTCCGAAGGGAACGCCGAACGTTATCTTTGTCATTCTCGACGATGTTGGCTACGCACAGATCGGTTGTTTCGGTTCCGATATCGAAACGCCGAACTTCGACCGTCTCGCCGAAGAGGGTTTGCGATACCGAAGTTTTCACACCACGGCCATGTGCTCGCCGACGCGTGCATGCTTGCTGACCGGTCGTAACCAGCACACAACAGGAATGGGCGGTATCGCCGATAACGCCACAGGTTTCCCTGGCTTTGACGGCCGTATTAACAAAGACACTGGATTCATTTCTGAAGTTCTTCGTGATAACGGGTTCGCGACAATGGCGGTGGGGAAGTGGCATCTCGCTCCTCGTGAAGAAACTGACCTTGCATCGTCACGTAAGCGCTGGCCGCTTGGTCGCGGATTCGAGCGCTACTACGGATTCATGGGTGCTGAAGCGAATCAGTATGCACCCGACCTCGTTTCCGATAACCACTTTGTTGAGCAGCCTTTTACTGCCGAGGACGGTTACCACCTGACTGAAGATCTCGCTGGCCGGGCGATTGAGTTCATTAATGATCTGCGCAACGTCACCGTCGACAAACCCTTCTTCCTCTACTTCGCTCCTGGCGCTTGTCATGCCCCGCATCAGGCGCCGCGTGAATACATCGATCGCTATGCCGGCAAATTCGATATGGGTTGGGACGAGTGGCGCGCCGAAACTCATCAGCGCCAGCTTGATCTCGGCATCCTCCCTCCGGGCACAGAACTCACGCCGCGCCCAGAATGGATTCAGGAGTGGGCAACGCTTCCCGAAGAAGAGAAGCGCGCCTATGCCCGAATGATGGAGGTCTACGCCGGCTTCCTGACTCACACCGATCACCACGTTGGTCGGGTATTCGATCATCTCGAAACAATCGGTGAACTCGACAACACGATCGTGGTTGTCATGAGTGATAACGGTGCATCTCCTGAAGGTGATAAACATGGCGCCTTCAATTCGGTCGCTTGGTATAACGGCGTTCCGCTCACGCTTGATGCAGTGCTTCCGAACGTCGATCTTCTTGGATCTGCCGAGTCTCATGGCCACTACCCGTACGGTTGGGCTCACGCCGGCAATACGCCATTCCAGCGTTGGAAGCGCGAGTGCCACGAAGGTGGTGTCGCCGACCCGTTGATCGTTCATTGGCCTGCCGGCACAAATGGAACTGGCGAGGTTCGCACCCAGTACTTGCATGTGATCGACATCATGCCGACAGTGCTTGATGCTCTCGGTATCGAAATGCCGACCGTTCTCGAAGGGGTTCCGCAGAAACCCATTGAGGGCAAGAGTCTTCTTAAGTCATTCTCGGTACCCGAAACCTCGCAAGAGCGCACGACGCAGTACTACGAGCTTCTTGGTTGTCGAGCGATTTACCACGAGGGTTGGAAGGCTGTTGCCTATCACCCAATGCGTGGACAGCTCTATGTCCCCGGTATCGATCCCGACATTGCCTTCGACGATGATCGCTGGGAGCTGTACCACGTTGCTGAGGACTTCTCCGAGAGCAACGACCTCGCTGCATCACACCCGCAGAAGCTGCGCGAGATGGTTGACCGTTGGTGGGCCGAAGCTGGTGCGCACGGTGCACTTCCGTTGCATTCAAGCCGCCCAGTGCAGGTGGAACGTCCCGCCCATTACGCGCTCCGCGAGCGCTACGTCTATCGACCTGGTGCGCCGGTTGCGACACCAGCTGCAGTTGATATTCGCCATCGTCCCTCGCTTACGGTTGCTGATGTTGACTACACCTCTGACGACGAAGGTGTGCTCGTTGCCCATGGCGGTCGCTTCGGTGGGTACGCGCTTTACATGCAGGACAACGCACTCCATTACGTGCACAACTTCTTGGGTAAGCAGCGTTTTCGTGTGTCGTCACCTCCGCTGCCGGAAGGTCAACACACACTCGGCTATTCATTCAGGCCAACGGGTCAGTTCGCTGGCACGGTTGACTTACTTGTCGACGGCGAAGTGGTAGTAAGCGGCGAGATTCCGCAGACGACGATTTACTCGTATCATTTGTTCGGCGAATACTTCTGTATCGGATACGACGACGGAACGCCGGTCGACAATACCTATTTCGCTCCGTTCCATTTCACTGGCCATCTCGATTCGGTCGTCGTCGATATTTCGGGCACTCCGTTTCGCGACTTGGCTCTCGAAATCGAAGCGTTCTTCGCTTCGCAATGATCTGGTTCGCGTGAGTCAACCCGTTACGTTCCGCCGCTCTGGCGAACCTGAACTTCCGCCAACCTGGCCCGAGGGGTTTCCTCCTGCGTTCCACGTGCTCGCAAAACCGACTGGTGCAATCTGCAATCTTGATTGCACCTACTGCTTCTTCTTGTCGAAGGAACAGTTGTATCCCGGCGACCGCTTTCGAATGTCGGATGACCTCGTTACGACCTATCTGACCCAACTCATTGCAGCGCACCGCACCCGCGAGATCACTATTGCCTTTCAAGGCGGTGAGCCCACCCTTATGGGTGTTGAGTTCTATCGACGACTTGTTGCGAAGGCGAAGGAAATCGCCGGTCCACAGCGAATCCTTGAATTCACGTTGCAGACCAATGGCACGTTGCTCGACGACGAGTGGTGTGAGTTTCTTGCTGCGGAAAACGTGTTGGTCGGTCTTTCGCTCGACGGGCCTCCAGCAATGCACGATGCCTATCGCGTAGATAAACAAGGTCGACCCACCTACGAGCGAGTGAAAGTGGCCTGGGAGCTTTTACAGCGCCACAACGTTGCCACCAACGTGCTCTGTTCGGTCCATGCTGCGAATGCAGATCACGGCCTTGAGGTCTACAAACACTTTCGCGACGACCTCGGGGTTCGATTCATTCAGCTGATTCCAATTGTTGAACGGGCCACTCCTGAACTCATCGTGCAGGCCGACGCCGGTTGGGGAGAGCGGGCCTCGGAACGGCCGCTGTATGTGCAGGACGGCTCACTGGTCACGGAACGATCGGTGACTCCGGAGCAATGGGGGAAGTTCCTCACGGCAGTGTTTGATGAATGGGTTCGTAACGACGTCGGTGAAGTCTTCGTTCCGTCGTTCGACGCTGCGCTTGCGGCATGGCTCGGAATGCAATCGTCAATGTGCATCTTCTCCGAGATCTGCGGAACGGCAATCGCTCTCGAGCACAACGGAGACGTGTATTCCTGCGATCACTACGTCGAGCCTGAATACCTGCTGGGCAACATCTCACAACGCCACCTGGCCGAAATGGTGGCCTCTCCGCAGCAGCAGGCCTTTGGCACAGCCAAGGCAACGACGCTGCCATCCCAGTGCGTGAACTGTGAGGTTCGATTCGCCTGTCATGGCGAATGTCCACGCAACCGATTCACCACCACTGCCGACGGCGAAGACGGCCTGAACTACTTGTGTGCCGGTTACTACGAGTTCTTCACCCATATTGATGGGCCAATGAAGGTCATGGCCGAACTCTTACGCACTGGTCATCCTGCCGACGAGGTCATGCAGATTCTCGCCGAAGCCGATTGATCTTTCTTAGGACGTCGCGAAAACCGAACGCAACGCTCCCACTGGAACGTCCTCAGGGTGGAACTGCTCAATTGTCGCTCGCAACTCAGGATCATCAAGGTTGGCCGGGTCGAACCGAACCGAAGAACCTCGCTCGGCGAGATCCTGATTGAAGCGTTCGGCGACATCGTCCATTGAGAGAGCGTTGGCAACCTGTCGCTCACGCTCTTCGGCAGTGGCATACATGTCGGCCTTCCACAACACACTCAAGCGGTAGGTGTTGAGCGGTGCCCGAAACACGCATTCGCCAAGGTCGTCGACCGCCCAATCGCCCGAACTGTCGCCGACAGGTCCAAGAGTGGCCCCGGGGGTGACTCTCAAACTGCCCACATCATGAGGGCCAACCGCCCCGACCTGATGGAACATGCAATGGTTGTCGCCGAGAAGGGCGGTGTTGGCCATGTTTGCCGAATGAACCTGAGCAGGCGCGGACGCACCATTGGGCCAATAGCGAAGTTCGCCACCCTCGACATCGTTGCTCCACCAAATGGCAGTGGCTTGCACAATCTCGGCATCGTTGAACAGTCCCGACGACAGCATCGAACGAAGCAACCACATCGGCGTGTTGGTGCGGTCGCGACCCTGAAAGCGGGGATTGTCGGTGTGGGCGGGACCGCCACCTTCGATCGCAACCATGAGGTTCACATACACGCTCTGCGGTTCGACGATCTCGGCGTTATAGAACTCTTTGGCCATTTCAACGTACCCAGCGTGCTGCAAGAACAGATCTGAACCTTCAGCAGCAAAGTCATCGTGGACCCAGTCGTTCTGGAACCACAATGGACGGGTGCGCGGGGATGGCGCGGAACCTGGCGTGAAACTCGGCGCACCAGCCCGCAAGCCACTGGGGGAAGGGTAGTTCGGGGTCTATTGGGCGGTCGAAAGTTGCTTCGTGGCTAAGGTGTACGTGTCGGCAAAGTGCTGATTCGCTTTGAGACAGGATTTCTGATGGTTCGCAGAGTAGTTCTCTCATTGTTCATGGTTGTGGTGATTGTGTTGGGTGGTGTTGTTGTTTCGACTCCGGCGGGGGCGGTTGTCGATAGCGCGACAATTGTGCCGAGCCCGAATGCTGGCACC